>DASSLE010000571.1:0-8177 GCA_035689725.1 Pseudolabrys sp. | reverse complement strand
CATGCAATGTCATGTTCTCCGAGGTGGCCGATACCCAACCCTCGGTCGCGTGAAACAGTTGTTCGAAATAGTGGATTCGCTTTGAATCATAGTCGAGCAACTGGAACGTCACCCGCACCGGATCGCCTTCATGCAGTTCGCGTACATAGCGCACATGGACCTCGGCGGTGAAGGTCGAATGCTTGTGATTTTTCAGATATTCGGCGCCAATTCCAATAAGCTCGTAGACCTCATCGACCGTACGGTCGAATAGCACATTGTAATAGGCCATGTTGAGATGGCCGTTGTAGTCGATCCATTGCGGCTCGACCCGCATCAGGGACGAGACGAAGGGCGCAAAGAAGACCGGTTCGTGGTCGGTGCGGTCGAGCATCTGGCCTAGGCTGAAATTGGGTAAACCGCCGTTTCGCCGCTCAACACACGCGCGACGTCAGTTGCGCATTTTGTCTGCAATTCGTTGAGCGCTTCGATCGAGTAGAACGCAGTGTGCGGAGAGATGATGACATTGTCGCGGCCGAGCAGCGGTGAGTCCTTGGCAAGCGGCTCTGTCGCTACCACGTCGAGCCCGGCGCCGCCGACCTGACCGGAATCGAGCGCCGCCACGAGTGCCGGCTCGTCGATCAGCGGCCCGCGTGCCGTGTTCACGAGATAGGCGCCCTTCTTCATTTTCGCGAAAGCGGCAGCGTTCATCATGCCGCGCGTCGCCGGCAGCAATGGCGCGTGCACGGATACATAGTCGGACGTCTTGAGTAGCGCATCGAAGTCCACGCTGTCGACGCCGGTGGCCTTGAACACCTCCGGCTTGGCATAAGGATCGTGAGCGATCACCTTGATGCCGAAAGCCTGCGCCTTGGGCGCGACCAGGCGCGGAATGTGGCCGAAGCCAACGAGGCCGAGCACCGTGCCTTCGATGCGGCGGATCGGCACTACTGCCGGCATTTCCCAGCGGCCGCTCTGCACCAGCTTGTTGGACAGCGGAATTTTCCGGATCAGCGCCAGCAGCAGCGCCATGGCATGGTCGGAGACTTCGCGGATGCAGTAGTCCGGGACGTAATTGACGGCGATGCCTTTTTCCTTGGCCGTGACCAGATCGATGTTGTCGACGCCGAGGCCGAAGCGGCCGATGGCCTTGCAGCGGGTGAGCTGCATGAGCACCTCGCGCGTGAGCTTTGCGTACGTCACAAGGACGGCGTCCGCGTCCTTGGCCACCGCGAGGATGTCGTTGGCATTGACGCTCTTCGACATGCGATAGGTCGGATCGAGCCGCGCCAGCGCTGCCTTGGCCGGATCGAGTGAGGGGAAAACACTGTCGGTCACAGCAATCACAGGGCCGGCCATCGCAAACTCCGAATGAAAGATGATTGGAACGCTGCGAAAACTACGACAGCGGCGCTTACACGTCCACGGCGGGGCTCCGGCTATCCGCGATTTCAATGGGTTAGGCGGGTTAACCAAAAATTAACGACGTGCACGCGCGACGGCTTCTTTGGACTATCCTCACAAAAAAATACGGATGCTTGGCACAGTGGCTCGAGGCACGTACGTGGTCGTTCTCACGGCGATGATCGTCGCCTGGGTTGTTTCGCTGGGCAAGGAAGCCCCGGCCGAGGCGCAATCTGACCAGCAGATCTGGTACATCTATTCCTGACGCGTTATTCGGCGACGCGCCGCGAACAGGCGGCGACGCTACAAACAATCATCCCGATGTTCGGTTGAAGAGGCAGGCAGCTGCTTCATCTCTCCCTCTGGGGGAGGTGAAGAGAGCTAGGCGGGAATTGCAAAATCAGGATACAAGAAAAGCCTCTATCTCGCCGATAAATTTTTCCCAAGCCGTAAATATACCTCAGCGCCCGATCGAGGAGAAATCAACCTCGCCTCAGCAACATGCAATGTCGCTCTATTTGTCGGGCTATTTCCAAATCGACTCCAGGTCTGCCGCAGTGTGCTGACCGAAGAAGCGCTGGATTTCTTTGGGACTGAGGACGGGCCTGATGCGACGTGCTTCGGCCAAGGCCGCGCGCGCTTCTACCTTGCGGTCGAGCTTGGCAAGGACCCAGGCAGCTACGACGCGCGCCGTGTAGAGGCGGCCGTCACGCCGCGCCGCCGCGGAAGCCTCCGCTAGCGCTTCCTCGAGGCGTCCCGCGCGTCCGAGCGCGTAGGCGAGGATCATGCTCCAAAACGTCAGCCGAAAATCCTTGGGGCTCGATCGCATGCCGAATTGCAAACTCCGGATGCCTTCATCGAAGCGGCCGAAGCGGACGAGCGATGCGCCGAGAGCCACATGTGCCTGTGCGTTGCTCGGGTCGAGCTCGAGGGCGCGGCGCAACAGCTCCACGCCGCGTTCATGCTCGCCAAGGTCGGCGAAAGCACAGCCGGCGAATCCGAGAACATCAGAAGCGTTCGGGTCCAACGCGACGGCGCGCTCGGCCTCGTCGAGCGCGTCATTCCTGGCCGCAGCAATGTCGGGCACCAGCGAAAGGTTCGCCCCGAACGCGCTGAGCAACGCCAGCAGCGAACGCGCCAGTGCGAAGTTTGAGTCTACCGCAATCGCCTGACGTAACCGCTTCAAGGCCTCGGCTACCGAGTCCTCGCTCCAGCCGTGCACGGCAATGTAGCCCGATGCCTGACGAAAATGCGACCAGGCGTCGACGCTGTCGATTCTTCGCCGATCAATGACCGAGAGATCGGCCCTGGTCAGTGCCGGTTCCAGTTCCGTCATGATTTGGCGCGCGATCTCGTCCTGAAGGTCAAGCGTGTCGCCACGCTCGACGTCATAACGGCCGGCCCAAAGCTGGTTGCCGCTTTCAGCTTCGATAAGCTGCACGGTGACACGCACACGGTCCGCCGAACTGCGAGCGCTGCCTGTGACGACGTAGCGGACGCCAAGTTCGGCGCCGACCTGGCGGATTTCGGTCGGTCGTTGCGAATAGACGAATGAGGACGCGCGAGCGATGACGAAAAATCCCGGCACACGCGCCAGCAGCGCGATAATGTCTTCGGCGAGGCCGGTGGCGATGAGGTCGAGCGCACGGTCCTCCGACAGATTTTCGAACCGCAGAACCGCGATCGACGGCCGGTCGGCGACGAGTGGCGGAAGAGAATCGGCACCCTGCGCGTCGGTCATTGCCCGGACGTCGGCTGCTGGAGGGCGCGTTCCCTCCTGCACCTCTCCGACGAACCGGATGCCCTTGCGGGCAGACGTCCGTATCAAGCATTGCTCTTTGCCGCTGTCGCCAACGGCCTTACGCACCGCATTTATACGGCTGTCCAATGTGGAATCCGAAACGATGCGGCCGCCCCACACCGACGCAATGAGGTCGTCCTTACTGACGACGCGGTCGCGGTTCTCGATTAGGTAGACCAAAAGGTCGAATACTTGGGGTTCGATTGGAACCATCGTGCCGCGCGCGCGTAATTCGCGGCGCTCGCTGTCCAGAGCGAAATCCTCGAACAAAAACAGCACGTTGCGCCCCCGGCAACTAACGGCTGCCCAATCATACCCGTTGGGCCGTCTAATGCGAAATCAAGATTTCCTCAAGGACAAATCAAGCGCGGCTCAAAGTCTTAAGGGCGCGCGTGGCGCATGCATGCGGTTGAGAATGGAGCATGCCATGCAGAACGATGCTATCCGCCGCCGCAGCAACGGGACCATCGACATTGATAGCTACCGCCGGGAGGCACTCACCCGACGTGCGCAGACTAGGACACAGTTTTTCAGCGGCGTAGGGCGCGCCGTTCGGCCGCTGATGGGGGCCTCGGCTATCATCGTTGCTTACGTTTCCGCCTTGCACCTGATGTTCCCGGCGCAGGCGGCAGCTGAGATACCCGACGCGATCGCCGCACCCGACGAAGTCCTGGTCACCACCGCCCATGCGGTTGGCGCACAGGTCTATGAGTGCCGGTTCGATTCCGCCGGCAAATTGGTTTGGCAATTCCGCGAACCGATCGCGACGTTGTTCATCGCCGGCAAGACGGTGGGCCGGCACTACGCGGGCCCGAACTGGGAGATGACCGATGGCAGCGCGGTGAGCGGAAAGGTTGCCGCCCAAGCGCCAAGCGCTGGTCCAAACGACATTCCGCTCCTGAAACTCCAAGCCGCCTCGTGGCGCGGCACGGGGCAACTGAGCAAGATCACGACGATTCAAAGGCTCAATACCCGAGGCGGCAGAATCGATGCGCCGTGCGACTCGGTGGGAACATTCCTGAGCGTGCCGTACACAGCCGACTACGCGTTTTACAGGAAACCGCCTGACCCGCTTTCGCATCAATCGCACTGAACGTCCGGAATGGAGGATGTGGATGCACATCGAAAATACCCGCCGCCGCAGTAACGGCACCATCGATATCGATGTCTATCGCCGCCTCCTGTGGAGAGAGGCGATGAATCAATTCTTCCTAGGCCTCGGGCAGGTCGGCCGGCTGCTGATCAGGTCGATCGCAATGATTGCCACTTACGCTTTGCTGCTGCCGCGCAATCCGCTGCCGCCAGGCGCCAGCTCCATATTCGTGTCAGCCAATATTCCGCTGCTTCCAGCTAGACCGAACATATAAGCCGATCACAAACAGGAGATATATCATGGGAAAATTCATGGCGTTTCTATACGGCATCGTGGCCTATCTCGCGTTCGCCGTCACCATTGTCTACGCGATTGGCTTCGTCACCGGATTGGTGGTGCCGAAGACGATCGATTCCGGCACCGTGGTAGCGCTGACGGAAGCCATTGTCGTAAACCTTCTGCTGATGTCGTTGTTCGCGGTTCAGCACAGCGTGATGGCGCGGCCGCAGTTCAAGAAATGGTGGACTCAATTTGTCCCGGTTGCGGTTGAGCGCAGCACCTTCGTGTTGTTTTCAAGCCTCGCGCTCCTTCTGTTGTTCTGGCAATGGCGGCCAATCCCGGCAGTGGTGTGGCAGGTGAGCAACCCGCAAATTGCCGACACGCTTTTGGGCCTGGGGCTGTTCGGTTGGGTCCTGGTTTTTGTCAGTACGTTCCTGATCAACCATTTCGAACTGTTCGGCCTGCATCAAGTCGCCAACAATCTCGCTGGCAAGCCGATGCCGGTGCTGCGGTTCAAGACGCCATTGCTCTACAACTTGGTTCGTCACCCGATCTATCTCGGCTTCGTCATCTTCTTCTGGGCAACGCCGGTGATGACGGCCGGGCACCTGCTGTTTGCCGCTGTGACGACGGCCTACATCTTTGTTGGTATCGCGCTTGAGGAGCATGACCTGATCGCGGTTTTCGGTGACGAATATCGCCGCTACCGGCAGCAGGTAGCGATGATCGTCCCTTTCATGGGCAAGTCGTAAGTGAGGTGCGGCCGACACGTGGCGGTGTAGCCGATCACGGCGGTTGTCCCCGCAATCACCGTCACCGCCGGCCTCGTTTCACCCCCAGACTGTCCTCTGCTAACGTCCGCCGGACGAGCTAGCAGAGGACAGCCTTATGGCCGTGGCGCAAATCGCTGCCGAGAAGAACACGCGAAATCCGGCGGCGATCAGGAAGGCAATCACCGAACTCACCGCCGCCTTCGGCAACCGCGTCGTGACGTCGCAAGCGGTGCGCGAGCAGCACGGCAATACCGTCACCTGGATTGCCAACCAGCCGCCGGACGCTGTCGTCTATCCGCAGAGCACCGAAGACGTGCAGCAGATTGTCCGCATTTGCGCGGCGAACGGCGTCGCCGTAATTCCTTTCGGAGTCGGGACATCACTCGAAGGGCACGTCAATGCCCCGATCGGCGGCGTCTCGATCGATTTCCGGGATATGAATAAAGTGCTGGCGGTGCATGCCGAGGATCTCGATTGCGTCGTCGAGCCCGGTATCACGCGAAAGGCGCTCAATGAGCAGTTGCGCGACAGCGGTCTGTTCTTTCCCATCGATCCGGGCGCCGACGCCTCGCTCGGCGGCATGGCCGCGACGCGCTGCTCCGGCACGAATGCGGTGCGCTACGGCACCATGAAAGACAATGTGATCGCGCTGAAAGTGGTGCTGGCGAACGGGGAGGTGATCGACACCGCCCGGCGGGCCAAGAAAACGTCAGCCGGTTATGATCTCACGCGGCTCATGGTGGGTTCGGAGGGCACGCTCGGGATCATCACGCAATTGACGTTGAGGCTCTCGGGTATTCCCGAAGCGATTTCCGGCGGCACCTGTCCATTCCCCTCGGTCGAGGCGTGCTGCAATACCGCCATCCAGACGATCCAGTCCGGAATTCCGGTGGCGCGCATCGAATTGCTTGACGCGCTCCAGGTGCGGGCGTGCAACCTGCATTCCAAATTGGCTCTGCCGGAGACACCGATGCTGTTCCTTGAATTCCACGGCACGGACGCCTCGGTCGCCGAGCAATCCAAGCGGTTCGGTGAGATCGCGGCTGAATTCGGCGGCGGCCCTTTCACCTGGACCACGCGGCCAGAGGAGCGCACGCGCTTGTGGGAGGCGCGTCACCACGCCGCACTGTCGAATTTCGCGCTGCGGCCGGGGGCGGCCATGGTCGCCACCGACGTTTGCGTCCCGATCTCGCGACTGGCCGAATGCGTTACCGAAACGCAGCGCGACATCGAGGAAAGCCGCATCCTGGCGCCGATTGTCGGGCATGTCGGCGACGGTAATTTCCACCTGACGCTGCTGATCGATATGGATGATGACGATGAAGTCACGCGTGCGAAAGCCTTATCCGAACGCCTCGTGGAACGAGCGCTTGCGATGGACGGCACGTGCACCGGCGAGCACGGAGTGGGGCAGGGCAAGATGAAATACCTGGCCGCTGAACATGGCGCGGCGGCGCTTGCGGTCATGGCCTCGATCAAACGCGCGCTCGATCCGCAAAACATAATGAATCCGGGCAAGATCGTCGCGCTGTCATAATGTCTGCGACATAGATTTGCCGCCATAAATCGGCAAAATAGCTTTAGATTTTAGGATGATTGGCTGAGGCGCGCCGAACACGGGTTCGGCGCCGGAGTTGCCGTTGCAAACTACCCTGCTCGGATTGGCGATCGCAATTATCCTGGCGCTCGTGGCGGCGCTGGTCGGTCCGCTCGTGATCGATTGGGGCAACCATCGCTCCCTGTTTGAGGCAGAGGCGAGCCGTCTTATCGGCGTCAATGTACGCGTGGCCGGCGCCATCGACGCGCGCCTGCTGCCGTCGCCGCGCCTGACGCTGTATGACATCGCAATCGGCGATGGCCGCGACATGATCCGAGCTCGCTCCCTCGGCGTCGAAGTTGCGCTTGGTCCATTGATGCGCGGCGAATGGCGCGCTGCCGAGATGCATCTTGCCGGCCCGCAGATCAGCCTTGGTCTGGATGCGTCCGGCCATGTGCGCTTGCCGAATCTTGCAGTCGCATTTAAGCCTGATGAATTGTCGGTGGACCGGCTCAGCATCGAGGACGGCACGGTCACACTCACCAACGCGGCCAATGGTGCAAGCATCACGCTCGGGCGGGTGTCGTTCAACGGCGAAGCGCGTTCGCTTGTCGGCCCCGTGAAGGGCGAGGGCGCTGTCACCGTCGCTGGCCAGCTTTATCCATATCGTATCGCTGTCGGCCGTCTGAGCGATGAGGGCGCGCTCAAGCTGCGCGTCAATGTCGATCCGGTGGATCGTCCGCTCAGTATCGAAGCTGACGGCACGCTGGCATTCGCCGCCGGCGAGCCGCGTTTCGACGGAGCGTTGAGTTTGTCGCGGCCCGTCGGAATCGCCGCGCGCGGTGCGACACGGTCGGCGCAACTTTTGACCCAGCCGTGGCGGGTAAGTGGAAAGGTCAAAGCGACTGGACAATCGGCGCTGATGGAGAATGTCGAGTTCCAGTACGGTTCCGAAGAGCAGGGCTTGAAGCTTACCGGCGTCGCCGAGTTCAAATTCGGTGCCCGTCCTCGTTTCGACGCCGTGGTGTTCGGACGTCAAATTGACGTCGACCGTGCCGGCGGCGAGGGAGCGCGGCAACCGCCCGCCGCCACTATTCGCAGGCTCGGGGAGTTAGGCGCTACAGCGTTTCGTACCGCGCTGCCGGTACAGATTGGGGTCGGTATCGATCAGGTAACGCTCGGTGGAAACAGCATCCAGAACTTGCGCGGCGACATCAGCAGCACTGCTGATGGATGGAATCTCGATCGGCTTGAATTTCGCGCGCCCGGTATGACCCAGGTGCGCCTGAGCGGCCGACTTGCGGTTGGGGC
>DASSLE010000570.1:0-14153 GCA_035689725.1 Pseudolabrys sp. | reverse complement strand
GTGCACGCGCGAAGTGACGCTGCCGGGCTTCTATCACAACCTGCATTCGATCAATCATTTCCACATCAGCGAGACTCCCTGGTTTAAGGATTTGAATCTGGACGAACGCGTCACCTACATCACGCCGCGCTACGAATTCGGCCAGGCGCATCACGATGGCTCAGCGCTGGTGCTCGGACGCGATCTCGAAGAGTCGATTGCCAATATCGCGCGCTTCTCGAAAAAAGATGCCGCCACTTTCCGCGAATGGAACCGCAAGGCAGAGAAAATCACGCGCGAAATTTTCCTGCCCGAGCGATACGCCGAACCCTTACCCAATGAAGAACGCGAGGCGTTCCTGTCACGCACCGCCTTGGGCCGCGAATTTCTTGAAGTCTCCAACCGCCAGCCGCTCGATGTCGTGCGCGAATTATTCGAGAATGAGCACGTGCGGCTGTTGTTCTTGTTCAAGGTGTCTCTGTTCGGCACTTGGCTGGTGGACACGCTGTCGAAAACCTCGCCGATGGGCTCGGTGATCCGCGCCTTCGATCTGGAAAGCGGTTATCAGCTCTGCCAGGGCGGCTCATTCAACCTGGCGCGCGGCTTGATGGAATCCTTCATCGCAGCCGGCGGAACGTTCCAGCCGCAGATCAACCTCGAGCGCATCGTCATCGCGAACGGCCGGGCCACCGGTATCGAATTGGCTGATGGACCGACCGTGCGTGCCAAGCAGTTCGTCGCCTCCACGCTCGACGTACATCAGACGTTTGAAACGCTGGTCGGACGCGAGCAGCTTCCTGCCGCATTCCTGAAAAAGCTCGACGGCTTCCAGTACACCGCCTGGAGTTTGTTCGGCCTGCACCTCGCGCTCAATGAAAGCCCGCGTTTCGCGGCGGAAAAATTCGATCCCAATATCAATCGCTCCCTGAAATGGAGCATCGGCGCTGAGACGATGGAAGACCTGTTCTCCGCCCATCAGGACGTGCAGGCCGGCCGCGTGCCTAAGCTCGTACAGTTCGGCTCAGGACCGTTGAGCCTGCTCGACCCGACGCAAGCGCCGCCCGGCAAACACACGACATATTGCTGGCACGTAATGCCGCTCGATCCCGAACTCGGTGGCAAGAGTTACGAAAGCTTCAAGGAGGAATTTTCCGACAAGATCGTCGAATGTTTCGCGCGTTATTGCCCGAACATGACTAGCAAGAACATTCTCGGGCGCTACGTCTACACCGGACGCGAATACGTTCAGGAGATGATCAACATGCGAGGTGGCGACATTTTCATGGGCGCCTTCAACGCCGAGCAGGTGATGTACAACCATTTCGGCTACCGCTCGCCCATCCCAAATCTGTACAACGCCGGCTCCGCCGGCCATCCCGGCGGCGCGATTTCCGGCGGCGCGGGCTATATCAGTGCCGGCGTTATCGCAAACGACCTCGGGCTGAAACCCTGGTGGACGCCGTGGGATGCGCGCGGAGCACTTGAACAATTGCCGCAACTGGAGCGGGGCGCGGCGTGAGCGCAGACTTGCAGAATATTGTGTTCCCTAACCTCAAGGACCGCGTCGTCATCATCACCGGTGCTGGGCAAGGCATCGGCCGTATCTTTGCGAAATCCTTTGCCCTAGCCGGCGCGCGCTCCGTCATCGCCGAGCTGAATGAAAAGAAAGCCGCCGCCGTTTCCAAGGAAATCATGGAGGCCAGAGGGCAGGCATTGGCGGTCACAACCGACGTCTCCGATCCCGCCTCGATCGAGGAGATGATCGAGGTCGTCGAGGACAAATACGGCCGCATCGATGTGCTGATCAACAACGCGGGGATTTTCTCCACGTTGGAGATGCGCCCTTTCGATCAAATCCCATTGGAAGAATGGGAGAAAGTACTGCGGGTCAATCTCACCGGTCCGTTTCTTTGTGCGCGCGCGGTGCTGCCTGCGATGCGCCGGGCCAAGTGGGGCCGCATCATCAATGTCGCGTCCGGCGCAGTGCGGCTTGGGCGGCCGAACTACCTGCATTACATAGCAACCAAGGCGGCGCTCGCAGGGATAAGCCTCTCGATGGCGCGCGAGTTGGGTGCTGACGGCATCACCGTGAACGCCATTTTGCCGGGCGCGACCTTCACCGAGATCGAGCGCAAGACGGTCACGCCGGCGCAGAAGGAACGCATCATTGCCATGCAATGCGTGCCGCGCGCAGAAGTGGCGGAAGATCTGGTCGGCGCTGTGCTGTTCCTGGCCTCTGAGGCATCTTGCTTTGTCACTGGCCAAAGTATCAATCTCGACGGTGGCGTGACCGGCTCATGACTCCGACCGTTGCGATCATCGCGCCGGGCAATATGGGTGCCGGCATCGGCCAGCGCCTCACCGAAAACAAGGTGACGGTCCTGACCTCGCTTGCGGGGCGCAGTGAGGCGAGCGCGAAGCGCGCGCGAGAAGCTCGTATGCAGCCGGTCGAAGAGCGCTCGCTCGCGGAAGTCGATTTTCTTTTGTCGATCGTACCGCCCGGCAATGCCCTGGTGCTCGCCAAGCGCCTCACACCAGTGCTGACCGCGGCCAACAAGAAGCCAATCTACGTGGAATGCAACGCGGTCAGCCCGCCAACGACGTTAAAAATAGCGGACGAGATTGCGACGACCGGCTGCCCCTTCGTCGGCGCCGGTATTATCGGTCCGCCGCCGAAGCCAGGCAGCACGAACACCAAGATTTATGCTTCCGGGCCCGCGGCCAAAGATTTCGCCAAGCTCAACGATTATGGGCTGGTCGTGCGCGTGCTGGATGG
Organism: Pseudolabrys sp.; assembly: GCA_035689725.1. Classification (GTDB taxonomy): domain Bacteria; phylum Pseudomonadota; class Alphaproteobacteria; order Rhizobiales; family Xanthobacteraceae; genus Pseudolabrys. The sequence goes on along the minus strand of DASSLE010000570.1, from coordinate 11,398 downwards.
GCCACTGACGGCGGCATCGGCGCTTAAAATGTCCTATGCCGGCATCACCAAGGGCTTCACCGCGCTCGGCGCCGCCATGATGTTAGCTGCCACCCGCGGCAGTTCGGCCGAGGCGCTGAAAGCCGAACTCGCTGAGAGCCGGCCGGACCTACTCCGCTATCTTTCGAACCAGGTGCCGGCCATGTATTCCAAGGCCTATCGTTGGGTGGCCGAGCTCGACGAGATCGCGTCCTTCGTCGGAGACGAGTACGCCGAACATGAAATGCTTTCCGCCGCAGCTCGCCTCTATGAGCGTATCGCTGAGGACTTTGAGGACGGAAAGAAAGAAGTCGGCGCGCTCGATCGGTTTCTCAATAAGCCATGATGATTGAAGCTCCCATTCTCGTTGAAAAGCGCACCGGCTACCGTGTGATCACCTTCAACCGGCCGGACAAGCTCAACGCTTTCAACGAGGCGATGCATCAAGCCCTGCGCCAAGCGATCGAAGACGCAGAAGCCGACGAAAGTTGCCGCGCGCTCATGATTACCGGCGCCGGGCGCGGCTTTTGCACGGGCCAGGATTTGAGCGACCGGCTCGCCAAGGCGGGCGAGACCGTCGTGCTCGGCGGCGCACTGGAGGCGCACTACAACCCGCTGGTGCGCAAGTTACGCGGTCTGCCCTTCCCCGTTGTCGCGGCGGTCAATGGTGTTGCGGCCGGCGCCGGCTGCAACATCGCGCTTGCGTGCGACATTGTATTAGCAGCGCGGTCGGCAAACTTTATTCAGTCATTTGCTCGCGTCGGGCTTGTTCCCGATTCCGGCGGCACATGGTTTCTCCCCAGGCTCGTCGGCGCAACACGGGCGCGCGGCCTGGCGCTTTTGGCCGAGCCGCTGCCGGCCGAAAAAGCCGAGCAGTGGGGCTTGATCTGGAAATGCGTCGATGACGCGGCTCTGGCAAACGAAGCGCAAAAACTATGCGAGCATTTCGCCGCCGCGCCAACGCAAGGATTGGCGTTTATCAAGCAGGCGCTCAATGCATCAGCAACCAATACGCTCGATACCCAACTCGATCTTGAGCGCGACCTACAACGCGCTGCAAGCCTGACACCCGACTACGCCGAAGGCGTGCGCGCCTTCATGGAAAAACGTCAAGCCAATTTTACTGGCCGCAGGAAATGACCGGGCTGAACAACAAACCGCCGTTGCGCGTCGGGATTGCCGGTCTCGGTGCGGTGGGGCTGGAAGTCGCAAAACGGCTGATCGCCGGCGTGCCTGGCTTGTCACTCGTTGCCGTCGCCGTGCGGGACGTTGAGAAGGCACGGCGCGCGCTGCCGCAGGTCGGCGACAGTATCGTCGTTCGCAAAGCGACCGAGCTCGCAAACGATTGCGATATCGTCGTCGAATGCCTGCCACCGGCACTGTTCCGCGAAGTCGCCACCAGCGCTATCGACAAAGGCCGCATCTTTATGCCGCTCTCGGTTGCTCAGCTACTGGAGAATGGCGACCTGATCGAACGTGCCAAACTTAAAGGAGCGCGCATCCTGGTGCCGACCGGGGCGCTGATCGGCCTCGACGCTGTGCGTGCGGCGGCCGAGGGCACGATCCATTCGGTCAAGATGGTGACGCGCAAGCCCCCGGCAGGGCTCGAGGGCGCGCCTTACCTGCGCGAGCACAGAATTTCAGTAAGCAATTTGAAAAAGGCGATGAAAGTGTTCGACGGCAGCGCCCGCGAGGGCGCTCGCGGATTCCCGACCAACGTCAACGTTGCGGCGGCGTTGAGCTTGGCAGGCATTGGCCCCGACCGTACGCAGCTCGAGATTTGGGCCGACCCAACTGTCACACGGAACACTCACACGATAACCGTTGACGCCGATACCGCGCGCTTCACGATGAGTATCGAAAATATCCCGTCGGAAAATCCGCGCACCGGCAAAAGCGTGGCGCCCTCCACCGTCGCTGCGCTGCGCGCGCTGGTATCGGAATTGAAAGTCGGAACCTGACGTTCAGATCCGTTGGAAAACCTTTCGGCGATACAAGGCCTTGCCCCTGACTAAGGTCTCAGTAGACCCGTTTGACAATCCGGGAACGCGCTTTATCGTTTGTATACAAATAATTAGCTCATGGTTGCCGGAAGCTTTGCCGCATGAAACCCGCGCCTTTCGTTCGCCACGTGCCGAAGACGCTTGAAGAGGCGCTGAAGATCCTCGCCGAAGTGGCGCCGCAGGATGGTCGCGTGCTGGCGGGTGGACAGAGCCTTGTCCCGATCATGGCCTTCCGGCTCGCCAAGCCGGCGCACCTCGTGGACATCAACGAGGTTGCTGGCCTCGATAAGATGACCAGCGATGGAAAGATGCTCACAATCGGCGCGCGCGTCCGTCACGCGGCATTTCACAAATCGGTGGTCGACAATCCACTTGGCCAATTGCTCAGCGTGGTGGTGCGACATATCGCGCACTATCCAATTCGCATGCGCGGTACTTTCTGCGGCAGCCTCGCGCACGCGGACCCCGCGTCGGAATGGTGTCTGGTCGCAGCGACACTTGATGCTATGCTCGTCGCCAAGAGCATGCGTGGCGAACGCGTGATTGCAGCGAAGGACTTTTTCGCAGGCATTATGTCTACGGCCTTGGCTGAAGACGAGTTGCTCGCCGGAGCAAGACTGCCGTTGCTTTCGAAAGATACGAAATTCGGGTTCAACGAATTCAGCCGTCGCGCCGGCGATTTTGCTATGGCCGCTTCGCTCGTCAAGTATCGCTTGCAGGCCGGCAAGATCGCCGAGGCTGGCGTCGGCATCGGTGGCGCCGAGTCTTTCCCACGCCGTGTCGTAGAAGCCGAAGCCGTACTAAACGGTAAAACGCCGGGCGACGCAATATTTCGCGCAGCGGCAGAAGCAACCGCCAAAGCGATCGATCCGCTGGAAGATCATCAGACCAATGCCGATTACCGACGCGACCTGGTGCGCGCGGTTGTGCGGCGCGCGCTGGAACAATCCGCATCATGAGCGCGCACGGCACCCGAGGATCTGGAATGACTTGGGTCGGACGCGCCATCCGGCGGCTGGAAGATCCGGCGCTGATCACTGGGCAAGGCCGCTTTACCGCCGACCTTACTGCTGTTCATTGGGTGCGCTTCGTGCGCAGTCCCGTCGCCGCCGGGAAATTAATGAAGATAAGCGCACCGAAAGGCGCGATGGTGATAGCGGCCGCCGAACTCAAAGGCGTGAAGAAGATTACGCCGATGCTGCGCAAGTTCAATTACAAGCTGATCGGACAGCCGGTACTCGCCGAAAGTATAGTTTGCTTCACAGGCGAGCCGATCGCGGCCGTAGTGGCGGCGAGCCAAGAAGAAGCTGAGGACATCGCCGATCAGGTCGAGCTATCGATCGACGAGACAACGCCCGTGATCGATGCGCGTGCAGCGCTCGAAGCCGGTGCGCCGCAAGTGCACGCCGAAGTCCCAGGCAATGTCATCCTTGAAGGCAAAGTAAAGACGCCGGATTTCGACGCGGTCTGGGACAACGCACATAAGATCGTCAAGATTGAGGCGCGCTCACGTCGCCAGAACGCGACACCGATGGAAGCGCGCTGCGGCCACGCCGTCTATGATCCGTCGACCGGGCGTGTCACCCTCACCTGCACCACCCAGATGCCGCATCTGACGCGCACGGCAATCTGCGACGTGCTCGGGTTCCCGGAACCCGACCTTCGCGTGATCGCGCCCGACGTCGGTGGCGGCTTCGGGCAGAAAATGTCGCTCGCCAGCGAATACGTTGTGCTGGTCTGGCTTGCACGCAAACTCAAAAGCTCAGTCGCCTGGACGGAGGATCGGCGGGAGAATCTGATCGCCGGATTCCATTCACGCGATCAGCACATCACGCTTGAAGGCGCTTTCGACGCGAATGCCAAGCTGCTCGCTTTGAAAGCCGACATCGTCTCCAATATCGGCGCCTATTCCTGCTTTCCGACTACGTGCGGGGTCGAACCACTGATGGCGATGGCGGAAATGCCGGGCCCCTACGACGTCCAGCAATATGCGTGCCTCGCGCGCGGAGTCATCACCAATACCTGCACGATGGCGCCCTATCGCGGCGTGTCACGGCCGGTGATCACGTTTACGCTCGAGCGACTGATGGACAAAGCCGCGCGCGCCTTCGCCATCGATCCGATCGATATTCGACGGCGCAATCTGATCGACAAGTTTCCCTACAAGTCTGCTATGGGTCTCGAATACGACGATGCCACCTATAAAGAGACGCTGGAAATGGCAGTGAAAGCGGTCGACGTGCCCGCTTTCCGTAAACGCCAGAAAGAGGCGCGAGCCAAAGGCCGCTATCTCGGCATTGGCTTCGCTACGTTTTCTGAGCGCACCGGTTACGGCAGTCCTGCATTCGTGGCACGCGGCATGGAGATCACGCCGGGCTGGGAGACGGCCATCGTTTCGGTCGATCCGTCCGGCTTCGTCGAGGCGCGCATCGGCTCCTCGCCGCACGGCCAGGGGCTGCGCACGACGCTCGCCCAAATCATCGCCGATGAAATCGGGATAACGCCCGAGATGATCAAGGTAGTGCACGGCGATACCGACCACGCCCCTTACGGCTGGGGCACTTTCGCCAGCCGCTCGCTGGTGATCTCCGGCGGTGCCACGCTGATTGCCGCACAAAAAGTGCGTGCCAAATTAATCAAGATCGCAAGTCATCTGCTCGAGGCTGCGCCCGACGATATTGTGCTCGCCGATGGATCGGCGAAAGTCGCCGGTACGGACCGCGCTATCCCAATCGCAAAGCTTGCACGCGAGGCCTATACGCAGACGCATCGCTTCAAGGGTGAGATTGAGCCGGGACTTACGGCGACCGGTCACTACGATCCGCCGGGTACCTTCTCCAATGCCTGCCACGTTGCGATCGTCGGAGTCGACGTGGAGACCGGGCACGTGAAGGTCGAAAAGTTCGTGGTAGCGGAAGACGCCGGCCGTATCATCAATCCGATGATCGCCGATGGGCAGGTGCACGGCGGCATCGCGCAGGGCATTGGGAACGCGCTGCTCGAAGAAATCATCTATGACGAGAATGGCGGAATTCTCACCGCCACCCTGGCCGACTACCTGCCGCCGACCGCGCACGAGATTCCGCCGATAGAGCTGCATCACATCGAGACGCCGAGCGTAAACTCGATCACCAAGGCTAAGGGCCTGGGCGAAGGCGGCTGCATCGGTGCACCCGCGGCGGTGATCAACGCGATTAACGATGCACTCAGCACCTTCGGCGTGGAAATCGACGAGATGCCGGCGACGCCACAGCGCATCCGTGCCGCGCTTCGCAATACGGAGAAGGCCGCATGAACGCAAGAACGGCCATCACGCTCAGCATCAACAGCCGCGATCATGTGATTGCCGTCGAGCCGCGGCGTACATTGGCCGATGCAATCCGCGAAGATTGCGGGCAGACCGGGACGCACATCGGTTGTGAGCACGGCGTCTGCGGCGCGTGCACCGTGATTGTCGATGGCGAGCCGGTGCGTTCCTGCCTGATGTTCGCTGTGCAGGCGGACGGTAAAAAGATCAGAACGGTTGAGGGCCTGGCCGATGGCGACAAGTTGCATCCAATGCAGCAAGCCTTCATGGATCATCACGGGCTGCAATGCGGGTTCTGCACGCCGGGCTTTTTGATGCTTGCCGTCGGTGTGCTCGAACGCGAGCCCGACATCAGCGACGACGATCTGCTCGACGTACTGGCGTCGAACCTCTGCCGCTGCACCGGCTACCAGAACATCATCAAGGCTGTTCGCGCCGCGGCAAAAGAAATGCGAAAAGGATGAGCGGTTTCGCTCATGTCCGCCAAACAAAAATTCGTCGGCCGTTCGGTCCCGCGCCTCGAAGACCGGCCGTTGCTTCTGGGCCAGGGCCGATTTGCCGCCGATATCTCATTCCCGGGCCAATGGCATATGCGAGTGGTTCGCTCGGATGTCGCCCACGGTAAGCTCAAGTCGATCGATACGTCTGCCGCCCTCAAGCTGTCCGGGGTACACGCAGTGTGGACGCATGCCGATGTCGTGCAAATTCCACCGATCCCGTTTCGGCTGACCGGACTGAAGCAACTCGAGCCATACCGTCAACCGGTGCTGGCGAAGGATGTCGTGCGCTATGTCGGCGAGCCAGTCGCGGTGGTCTTTGCGGACAACGCATACCTCGCGGAAGACGCGGCTGAATTGGTCGCGCTTTCGATCGAGCCCAGGCAAGCGGCGATGCTCGCCACCGAAAAACCGGGCACCTACGCGCGTGAGCTCACGACAGAGCCGGGAGTCCTGCAGAAAGCGTATGGCGATATCGACGCCGCCTTCCGCAACGCCCACGCCGTTGTGTCTCTTGAGCTTACCATTGGTCGCCACTCCGGCGTTCCGCTCGAAACGCGTGGTGCTATCGCACGCTACGATGAAGCACGTGACGTTTTGGAGCTGCATGGCGCCGCCAAGGTGCCGCACTGGAATCGCGATACAATCGCGCACATGCTGGGGCGGAAAAAAGCATCCGTTCAGCTCTACGAAGGTCATGTCGGCGGTGGCTTCGGCGTACGTGGCGAAATCTATCCCGAAGACATTCTGGTCTGCGCCGCCGCGCTCAAGTTCAAGCGTCCAATCAAGTGGATCGAGGACCGGCGCGAGCATCTGATCGCGGCCAATCATTCGCGTGAACAACACCACCGTGTGCGTGCCGCGATCGATTCACAGGGCCATATTTTGGGTATTGAAGATGAATTTTTTCACGACAACGGCGCATATATGCGCACCCATGCGGCGACTGTCCCCGATCTCACCGCCGCCATGTTGCCCGGACCCTATCGTGTCCCGACCTATCGCGCCATTGGCCACATTCGGCTGACCAACAAAACGCCCTGCGGGACCTACCGCGCGCCCGGCCGCTACGAGTCCACGTTTGTTCGCGAGCGGCTGCTGGACGCGATCGCCGCGAAAGTCGGCGTCGACAAGGTTGAAATCCGCAGGCGCAATCTCATCGGCAAAAGTGCGATGCCCTATACGCTCGGGCTCGACACGTTAGGCACACAGATTGTCTACGATTCGGGCGACTACGCGCTGCTGCTCGACAAGGTGCTCAAAGCTGTCGGTTGGACCGCGCTTCAGAGACAATTGATCGAACGCCGCAAGACCGGCGAGAAAGTTGGCGTCGGGGTTGCAATGTTCGTCGAGAAAAGCGGGCTTGGGCCATTCGACACCGTGCGCATCGAGATCAAGCCCGATGGCATTGTCGAGGTGATCACAGGCGTCGCCTCGATCGGCCAGGGCGTGGAGACCGTCATCGCGCAAATCTGCGCCGATGCGCTCGGCGTCAACTACGCGAATATCCGCGTCATTCACGGCCAGACCGACCGCATCGCGCGCGGCATGGGCGCGTTCGCCTCGCGCGTGACTGTGATGTGTGGAGAAGCAACTCGCCTTGCCGCCACCAAGTTGCGCGCTCGCGTGCTGCAGGCCGCGGCCGAGCAAATGCAAACCCGCGCGGATGTGCTCGACATCGTGAATGGAGAAATCGTCCGCGCTGGCGCACCAGGGCCGTCGATGCCATTGGCCGAGCTCGCGCGTACCCTCCCCGAGGGCTTGAGCGCCGAGGATACTTTCGAATCAACCCACATGGTTTATCCGTACGGCGTGCATGTGGCTGTGGCACGCGTCGACGCTGACACCGGCAATGTTGCAATCGAGCGCTACGCCATTGTTTATGACATCGGCAAGGCCGTGAACCCGAAATTGGTGGAAGGTCAGATCGCCGGCGGTCTGGCACAGGGCGTAGGAGGCGCGCTGCTGGAGGAGTTCCGCTATGACCAGAACGGCGAGCCACTCTCCGTCACATTTGCCGATTATCTGATCCCGACTGCCCGCGAAGTCCCCGAAGTTTCCATCATCGTGTCGGAGGACGCACCGAGCCCGCTTAACCCGCTCGGATTGAAAGGTGCGGGCGAAGGCGGCGCCAATCCGGTCGGCGCAGTGATCGCCTCCGCAATCGACGACGCGCTTCAGCGCCCCGGCGCGGTGACCCTCCTTCCCGTTACGCCGCAGCGGCTCAAGGCGGTCATGTAAGACTGTCTATCCGTCCCCTTGGCCCTCGACTACAATTCCCCGGGTCCGTCGAGGGCCGCGAGAACCAGAAAATATTGGGGTAGGAACAATGACGATTATCAGCAGATGGGGACTGGCCGTCGCTGCCGGCGCGCTGGCTGTCTCGTTCAACGCGAATGCCCAAGAAAAGCACTACCGTTTCGCCCATGACCAGCAGCTTAATTCCGGGTACAGCGTCGCTTACGACATCTTTTCGGCCAAGCTCAAGCAATTAAGCGGCGGCAAGATGCTAGTGGACCAGTATCCCGGCGCGCAACTTGGACAAGAGCCGCAACTTCTCCAGCTAGTGAAATCGGGCGACCTCGACTTTGCAATCGTGTCGTCGGCAAACACCGCAACGATCTCACCGCAAGCCGGCGTAATGTCGCTGCATTTCCTGTTCCGTGACGAAAATCACATGGTGAAGGCCCTGGCCGACCCGAAGGTATTCGAAGCAATCCGCGACATGATCGATCAGACCGTACAAGGCATCCACGTGGTCGGCCTCGGCACGCAAGGTCTGCGCAACATGTACAGCAAAAAGGAAATCCACAAGATCGAGGACGTCAAAGGCCTGAAGATTCGCGTTCAGGCGACCGCAACGGAAGATGCGACCTTTAATGCTTACGGTGCGCAGACGGTCCACATGCCATTCGGCAGCGTTTACACCTCGTTGCAGACCGGCGTCGTTGACGTTGGCGAAAACTCGGTGAACGTCTATCTCATCAACAAGCACTACGAGCCCGCTCCGGTGCTCTCGATGACCCAACACGAGGCAAACAACGCCATTCTCTGGATCAGCGACAAATTGTGGCAGAGCCTCAGCGATGACCAGAAAAAGTGGGTCCTCGAAGCGGGTCGTGATGTCAGCACGCAGGAACCGAAGAAAGCCTTCGAGCTCGAAGACGCGGCGGCGGGCAAGCTTAAGGCAATCGGGATCAAGATCGTGACTGACGTCGACAAGTCCGGATTCAAAAAGATTTCCGATCCGATGCTCGACAAGCTCGCGAAAGAACTTGGGCCACACGCTGACAAGATCAAGACCCTGATCAAATTAGTCCAATAGTCCACGCTCAAAGCAGGACCACGGAGAGGCCGGCAATGCCGGCCTTTCCAACTTAGCGGATGGGCGCGATGGGTATCGCCGACAAGCTGGTCTTGCAACGCCAGCGTCATCTGAAATGGAAGGCGCTCGACGGCCTCGAGATGGTCTTGATGATTATCGGCGGGCTAATCCTGTTTGGCTTCTCGATGTCTGTTTGCGCCGATATCACGACCCGGATTATCGGCCGCCCCTGGCTTTGGCTCCAGGAGGTAACATCAACTTTGTTTATCTATGGAATTTTCATCGGTGCTGCGACCGCAACCCGCCGTAACGATCATCTCTATCTCACTGCCGTCGCGGAATCGATGTACGGCAAGCCGCGGCTGATAGCTGAGCTGGTCATTCGTCTGATCGTGCTCGTGGTGGCCACCTGCCTGATTTACTATGGCTATCTGAATTACCTGCGCGGCTTCGGCAGCTTTCGCCTGCCGTCGAACACACCGATCGCTTCGCTTTACGCAGCCATTCCTATTTCCGGAGTCCTGATCGCCCTGTTCACCATCGAGCAGATCGTCAACGGTTGTCGCAACGGATTCGACCATCCTGAACCGCAGGAGCCGGAACATTCAGCGGCATTCGGCGCATCCAGACCGGATGGACCGCAATGAGCGCGCCGGTCATCCTCGCGCTGATGTCAGCGTGCTTTCTGACATTCGGTTATCTCGGCGTGCCGGTGCCATTTGCGCTGCTTGGCGGCGTGTTCGTGGGCGCACTGCTGGCGGACGTTTCACTGCCGGCCATTATCCAGAAGGTATTCGACGGGGTCGACAACGAGGCATTGCTCGCGATCCCATTCTTTCTTCTCGTCGGTGAACTGATGAGCTCGGCTAATGTGGTCGTGCGCATTGCCAATCTATCGATGGCGCTGGTCGGACACATTCGCGGGGGCCTTTCGCAGGTTGTCACCGTATTCAGCATGTTCTTTTCCGAAATGTCGGGCTCAACCACCGCCGACGTCGCCGTGATGAGCCGCGCGCTTGGCGGGCCAATGAAGAGGGAAGGTTATGACGGCCCTTTCATCGCCGCCATCATTGCCGCGGCATCGACCATCGCGGCGCTGGTGCCGCCGAGCATCACCGCCGTCATCTACGGCGCGACCGGCAACGTATCGATCGCCGGCCTGTTCATGGCCGGCTTCGTGCCCGGATTGATGATCGGCTTTGGACTGATGACCTATTGCTATTTCTTCGGACCGGTCGGATTCAAGCGGCCACGCGCCTCCTTCTTCATGGTGGCGCGGGCGGCAGGCGATGCGGCCTTACCGCTGATGATCCCGGTGATCCTGCTCGGCGGTATTCTGACCGGATGGTTCACGCCCACCGAAGCCGGCGTCGTGGCGGCGGTGTGGATTATTTTTGTTGTCATTCCGTCGCTCAATCCCAAGCATATCTGGAACCTGCCCTACGATTTCTGCCTAGCGGGGCTGATCTTCTCGCTGCCGCTAATCACAATCGGCGCGGCGAACGCCTTCGGCTATCTGCTAGCGTATCTGCGTGGCGCGATCGTGATATCCGATTGGATTATCGCCATCGCCGGCACCGATCCGCATCTCATCATGCTGCTGATGGTGCTGCTGTTCACCATCGTCGGCGACTTCATCGAACCGGTGCCTACCATCATTATCTTCATGCCGCTGGTAAATGCGCTCACCAATGCCGGCCATATCAATCCCGTGCACATGGGCGTTGTTCTCATCGCAACGCTCGCCTTCGGACTGATTACCCCGCCCTATGGGCTGGTACTGCTGATGGCATCGAAATTCGTCGGCGTCCGCTTTTCGCAAGCGCTGCGGGCGGCCTTGCCGATCTATGTCGTCTTCTTCGCGACCATCGCCTTTTGCATCTACTTTCCCGAGGTCGTGCTGTGGATACCCAAGCACGTGTTGCCGGCCTCGGTCGGTTGTTTCAAAAATCCGAACGCAACCGGATTCATCTGCCCTTAGGATCGCCCCATGCCGGCCATCGACAGCATGCTTAAACCGAAGCTTAAGGCGCCTCCGGGCACCTGCGACACCCATATGCACATCTACGATCCCAAATTTCCCAAGGCGCCGACGGCCAAGATCGACGCACCCGCAGCGCCCGTCTCGGCTTACCGGAAGATGTGCGGGCGGCTAGGCATCGAGCGAAGTGTGGTGGTGCAGCCTTCGACATACGGCAAGGACAACCGCTGCACGCTGGAAGCCGTTGCTGCTATCGGGCCGAACGCG
>DASSLE010000569.1:0-3940 GCA_035689725.1 Pseudolabrys sp. | reverse complement strand
TTGCCGCAACTGGAAGAGCATGTCGACATGAGCGGAGGGGCAACCTCCATCGGCGATTACTTCACCAATATGCTTGACCCGTCGATGAACTGGGCCGACGTGGCTGAGATGGTGAGGCAGTGGGGCGACAAATTCTGTTTGAAAGGCATCATGAGCGTCGACGATGCCAAAAGGGCGGTCGATATCGGCTGCGCTGGCATCGTGGTTTCGAACCACGGCGGCCGTCAGCTCGATGGCTCACGCAGCTCCTTTGACCAGCTGGCGGAAATCGTTGATGCGGTCGGCGACAAAATCGATGTGCTCTTTGACGGCGGAGTCCATCGCGGAACCCATGTGCTTAAGGCCCTGTCGCTCGGCGCCAGGGCCGTGGGGGGTGGCCGCTACTATCTTTTCGCGCTCGCGGCAGCGGGCGAGGCGGGTGTGGAGCGGGCACTGGAGCTGATGCGCCTCGAAATCGAGCGCGACATGAGATTGATGGGTTGTGCTTCCATCAGTCAGTTATCACGACGTAATCTCAGATTTCGTAATGACTGACTACGGTCGTTCACGGCCCGCCATAAAGCCACGCGATGCCGTCGTAATTTTCCTCCGGCGTGCGCGCGCCAAGCGCCTGCGCTCGAAGCTCGGCGGTGACGCCGCGGGCGTGATAAACTTCGCCATAAACGCGCGCCATGATCTGCGTGCGGCCGGTGCGCAGATAGCGTTCCTGCTCGTAGGCCTTGAAGGCTTTGGCCGGATCGTCGGGCGAATCTACAACTTTCTCCGCCAGCACGATTGCATCTTCGGTCGCCATGCAGGCGCCCTGCGCGAGATATTGCAGCATCGGATGGGCGGCATCGCCCAACAGCGTAACACGGCCGTTTGACCAATTCTTCACCGGCTCGCGATCGCACAAGACCCACATGCGCCACGTCTCAATGCGCTCCAGCATGCGCAGCACCTGCGGCACCTGCATCTTGAAATGCTGCCACATCACGTCCTTGCCGCCTTCGGCGTTCCAGCCTTCCTCGTAGCGATCGGAATGGAATACTGCGACCAGGTTGTAGAGCTCGCCACGGCGCAAGGGGTAATGAACGAAATGGGTGCGCGGGCCGGCCCATAGCACGACATCAGGACGCCAAAGATCCTCGGGCACATCCTCGCGCTTGAGAACGCCGCGGTAGGCGATGTGGCCGGACACACGCGGCTTGCCGTCGCCGACGACGCTCTCGCGGATTTTCGACCACATGCCGTCGCAGCCGATCAATGCGCGGCCCTCGACGGTTTCGCCGTTATTGAGCGAGACCGACACGTGGTCGCCGTGATCCTTGAAGGCGTCGACACGCCGGCTGGTTTCCAGCGTGATCAGGTTGCTGCCCTGGCAAGCTTTGAGGAAAGTGCCATGGATATCGGCGCGGTGGGTGACGCCGTAGGGCTGACCGAACCGCTTCAAGAATGCATCGCCAAGCGGAATGTTGGTGATCAATTTGGCGGTGAGCGCATCGCGCATTTCCTGCGCAGGAGGGCGATGGGCGTCGGCAAGGACCGCGTCCTTGAGGCCGACCTTCTCCAGCACGCGAAAAATGTTTGGGCCGAGCTGGATGCCGGCGCCGACTTCGCGGAATTCCGGCGACTGCTCGAAAACCCGGACCGGAAAGCCCTGGTGGGCGAGCGCGTAGGCAGTGATGAGCCCGCCGATGCCGCCGCCGGAGATCAGGAAAGGGGCGGGGCCGCCATTCGTACGCGCCATGGACATAACCTCAATTCGCACGGACCGAACCGGATTTGGAACGACCATAAAACCTGACATGGCCCGACGCAAAGTGCGTTCTGCGCATAAGGAAAACCCGCCAGCAAGACGCCGGCGGGTTATGGCAAGGGCGGACCGAGGCTGAAAATTTTCAGCCTCGGGCCATTTTGCCGCTTACTTGGCCACCTGGCCGCGGACTTCGCCGCCTTTGTTGGCCGCGGTATGGACGTTGACGTACCACTTGCCGGCCATGAGCTCCTCGGCCTGCGCGTCGGTGAGCGTCGCCGATCCTTCAAACGAGCCCTTGTCGGCACCGGCAATTGGCACCACCACGGCGCCGTTCTTGCCGGCCTCGCCCGAATGGAAATGCGCCGCAGTCGCCGGGCCGCTAAGGCCGGTAACGCTGCCCTTCCAGGACAATTTCTTGCTGGCCGTATCAAAGGTCGCGGTCACCGAACCGGTACCCTTGCTGTCGACCGGCGGGACTTCGCTGGCGCCCTTCAGGTCGGCCTTGAGGCTAACATTAGCCGCGATCGATGGGCTGGCGAACGCGAGTATGGCAGTGCAGGCGAGAGCAGCCAAGCTGGACCGCAGAATCGTCATTTTCATATGTGGCTCCTCCTAGGAGTGCTTATGCGCAACCATTCTGCAAACACCGCGCCCTGTCATCTATTCCAGGTATTCTGGCGTGCTTGGGTTCAATGGGACATCAGCGGGATGGAGGTGCTGGAGGGCTCGCCGCAGGCATCGCATTCCCAATGGTGGCGGATCTCGCCGCCTTCGATGAATTCGGACGCGATCGGCGCGACCATCAGGTCGTCGCAATTGGGACAACGTGCGGGTGTGGCGAAAGCGCGGATCGCTGAGAGTTTCGCCCGATATTCATGAAGCTGCATTTCGCGGCCTCCTCTTTATTTCCCGACCCGTGGCGCTGAATAGCGACGCATCGTGGCAGCGGCAGGACGCTTTAATGAAACTGTGGTGGCCGCAACGCTGAACTTTTATGACAGAAGATGACGTCCTGCGCCGCATTTTACGTCTCAAATCGCGATTGTGTGACTCCTTGATTCCGCTATGAGTTAACGTCGGGTGCGCTGCAGCGAACAAATTTTCGACGATTTTTGTTAGACAACAGCGCCGCCGTCCAGCGCGGCCGGCGTTTGAATGAGTGACTGCTACCGACCGAGCACCAGGCACCAATAACGGCTGCCGCCGCCGGTCGCCGATGCTATGCCGTAGTTTTTGACGTCGGCCAGCAACATGTTCGCGCGATGGCCTGACGATTCTTCCCAAATACGTACGGCACAATTTTCAGTGCTGCATCCCCATGCCACATTTTCGGCCCGCGCGCCGGCCGGGCCGCGCTCGGAATAGAACCCCGCATGATCCATCGAGTGACGCGCCGCCATGCTTTTGGCGTGGCTTTGCGCCACTGCCTGCAGGGTGCGGCTGCGGTGCAGCGCCGGAAGACCGTGCGCTTGTCGAAAGGAGTTGAGCGTATCGGCCAGCGTTGGCGAGCCGCAGGCCGCCAGCATGACGAACGCGATAAGGATACGGCGACCGCACATATCATCCCTCCGAAGCTATCGCCCCGGGCCAGGGGTAATGAAAAATAGAGCTAATGAATATGGCGCGGGCTGTGGAGGAAAACAAAAAGGGATCGCCGCCTTAGTTTCCAATAGCGGCGATCCCTTCACGGTCTACCGAAATCGAGGACACCCTGCGTTAGGGGATCGGCATTTCGTACCTGCATCATCACCCGGCCAAATCGATTTTCTCTGTGAGGTAACCTCACATTTTGGGCACCAAAATTTTCCGATGGGCCGGTAGGCCGCAAAAGGAAGCCCATCGAACTGGCGTAGTGGGGCACAGATTACAAACAGGCTATTGTACCCCAAGGGGGGGCTACACCCACGTTATTCCTTGCCTCAACCCAAGGTGTGAACTATCGTTCTGATGGATCTGTCGCCAGAATAAATTGGCCCCGGGCAACCGGGGCTTTTTTTATGCGAGCCAATTCAGCGCAGTCGATCCGCCTGACGGTCAGCCGTTGTTTCGTTATGCACCGGACCCAGTTTGAGAACGGGCGCAATCCATTCGCGCCAAGAAATAGGCCCGGCTCGCCGGAGAGTCGGGCCAAGTCGATGGGAGGAACGTCAACAATCCAACATCGTCACGGCTGAGTCGCAAGCAACTTTCCTGCGTATTCCA
>DASSLE010000568.1:0-3939 GCA_035689725.1 Pseudolabrys sp. | reverse complement strand
TTTGATTTTGGTTTCGTGTGACGCGCCCTAAGCATTTGCCTGATTTGCGCCGGTGTCTTGTTGCGAACGTCATAACCACGACGTTCAAGTTCCTCGATCGTCTCGCGTTTGAGTTCTTCCAACGTTTTCTTGCGCAGCATTGATATGGCTCACTTCCACTCTCTTAATCGAAGCGTGACACGTGCAGGATTGTCAACGTTTGAAACAGGGCGCGACTAACTCAGGCTCAACGATTTGATCTTAAATCAATTTCGTGAACTATGCGGATTGCGGAAGAACCCCTTACAACCGAAGCTGTTTTCGTTGCCTCTAAGCGCTTAAGGATGTTGAGAAAAAGCTAGCACATAGGCTTTCCGGTTTAGATCATTGCAAATTTTCGCCGCCGCGCTCAATCAACTCAACATAGAAGTTGGCGTCAAAGTCTTTCTCCGCCACAGGCTCGGGCAGCACGAACGACGAAGACACCGTCGCGGCATCGTCGCTGTAGTCGGCGAAGAGCATAACCGTTCGACAATCTTCGCCAAGCGACACCGCGCAATCACGTACCTAGCGATGGATCACCACCAAAAAATCATCGCACTAAAAACTATCGGCCTACTCTTGGCTGCAGAGGATTTGATTGGTCGCGGCGGGCGTCCACAAGATGCGCAAAAACCATCGCCGCCGGTTACGCTCCGAAACTGGCTTGGATGTAGCCGTCATCGGGGAAGGAGCGCCGGGGGGCGCAGACGATGACTGCGTGGCGGGTTTCGGGGGCGCAACCCTTGGCGCTTTTTTGCGCGGCGGGAGCGGGACCGGCCCCGACAGAGGCGGGGATGACATCTTCTGTATGATGTCCTGCTCGTCGCCGATCTCACGCTGGCCTTCGCTCCCGGCCTCGTCGGCGTATTCATTGGCGTTGGTCTCTGGGGTCTCTATTTGGGACTTTGCCCGTGTACAGTGCAAATTGATTTCCGGATGACGTTATCGGAAGGAAGGCATAACGGTGAAAACAAACCAGCCATCTCTGACAAGCCGCGGATTCCAAAGCCTGCCCACCCGGTGAATCGGCGCGAGCCGCTTCCCTGGCAGTGCCCGAAGCCCTCTGAAGACGATCCGCACGCTCCCGCGCGCGTCCAGGCCATTCTACAAAGCCCCAGTTATCGCCGCGCCGACGTCGACCTCGACTTCCTGGCACGGGATACCATGAGGGGCGTCCGCCTGCAGATCGACTATTTCAAGCCCGAAATACTGCTTGAAGAGCACCGCATTCGTCACACAATTGTGGTCTTCGGAAGTACGCGGATCTGCGAGCCGGCGACTGCACAACGTAGGGTGAATGTATTGAAGGCGGCACTGGCGGCCGACGTGGGCAACAAGGAATTGGAGCGCCGCCTAGCAATTGCCGAGCGGGTCCTTGCGAAGAGCCACTATTACGAAGTGGCCCGCGAATTCGGGCGTCTTGTGAGCGCAACGAACAAAACCGCCAATGGGCAGCATAGGGTTGTCGTGACCGGCGGCGGACCGGGAATCATGGAGGCCGTCAATCGCGGCGCCTTCGACCTCAGCGCCAAATCCGTCGGCTTCAACATCAGCCTGCCTCATGAACAATATCCGAACCCCTACATTACGCCCGAGCTTTGTTTCAACTTTCATTACTTCGCAATGCGCAAACTTCATTTTCTCTTGCGAGCCAAGGCCCTGGTCGCCTTTCCCGGAGGATATGGCACCTTCGACGAGCTGTTCGAAGTGCTCACGCTCGTACAAACACGCAAGATCAAGCCGATCCCGGTCGTCTTAGTGGGCGAGAGCTATTGGCGCCAGGCCGTCAATCTAGATTTTCTGGTCGACGAAGGCGTCATAGATCAGGAAGATCGCGAATTGTTCTGGTTTGCAGAAACGGCCCAGGAGATCTGGAATGGCATCTTGCATTGGCACGATATCAGCGGCGAGCCCTTGCACGATTCGTGAAAATGGGATCATCGCACAGCCAAGGAGTATCCTTTGAAATTATCGTTTCACGGGGCCGACCGCAGCGTCACCGGCTCGTGTCACATGGTTGAGTGTGCCGGCAAGCGGATCCTGATCGACTGTGGGCTGCACCAAGGTAGTCGTGAACTGGACGAGGAGAATTCGCAGCCCTTCGGGTTCGATCCGGCCAGCATCGACTTCGTCTTGCTGACCCATGCCCATCTTGATCATTGCGGGCGGCTCCCACTGTTGGCCAAGAGAACGTTTCACGGCGAAATCATTACGACCGCGGCATCGCGAGAGTTGGCGCGCTTGGTACTGCTCGATGCAGCCCATCTCCAGGAGGAAGATGCCCGTTACCGAGCACGTATTGCCGCGCGACGCGGTTCAACGGGTCAACTCATAGCACCGCTCTATTCGATCCTCGATGCCTTGCATTCTTTCGACCACTTCGGACGAACGGCGATTTACGATGAACCGATCGAGCTCGCCACTGGCGTGCGCGCCACCTTCATCAACGCCGGTCACATTCTGGGCTCGGCCAGCATCTATCTGCAGCTTACAGAAGGGGCGCGACAATCCACCGTTCTGTTCTCCGGGGATCTCGGAAACTCCGGCGGCCCGTTGCTATCCGATCCCGCGAAGCCGCCGGACGTCGACAATGTGGTGATGGAAACCACATACGGAGACCGGTTGCACAAGCCCTTGGGACCGTCCATCGAGGAGTTCTATGCCGCCGTGACGGATACCATCAAGCGCGGTGGAAATGTTGTCGTTCCCACCTTCGCATTGGAGCGGGCGCAGGAGCTGCTTTATTTCATCAGCCAGGGCATCGACCATGATCGATTGACGAAATCGACGCAGGTTTTTGTCGACTCGCCCATGGCGATCTCGGCCACCGAAATCATGCAGCGTCATCTGGAGGGATTGCAGCCGGAAGTCGCGAAGCTCATTCGAGAGGGACGCGACCCGTTTCATTTTCCCGGCTTGCACTTCACACGCGAGAGCGCCGAGTCTGCGGCGCTTAACATGATCCATGCCGGCGCCATCATCATGGCCGGTTCTGGCATGTGTACCGGCGGTCGCGTGCGCCACCATCTTAAGCACAACCTTTGGCGCCCGGAGTCGAGCGTTGTATTTGTAGGATATGCCGCCAGTGGCACTCTGGCGCGCCGCATCATCGATGGCGCTAAGGAAGTAAGCATCTTTGACGAACAAATCCCGGTGCGAGCTCGCATTTACACGATCAACGGTTTCTCCGCCCATGCGGACCAGGCCGAGCTGTTGGCTTGGCATAAGCAAACTGGTGCGAAGCGGACTTTCCTCGTTCACGGCGAAGAAGAGGCGATGCGAAGCTTCGCGACACTTCTCGGCAACACGCAAGTCGAGATGCCTGAGCCGAATCAGGGTTTCGAACTGTAATCAGAACTCACGACACCATGATCAAGGGTCGCCCCGGAGGCCACCCAGTGGGGATGCGACGCTCCCAGCATACGCCACCGCTCATCCGGGGGCGGATATGCGACGGACTCGGCTTTCTCGGCATTGAGCAGCAAGTTTCTCGATCCTGTGACCGACGGCGCGGTGCTGCCGATCCTCTGCATCTCAACGGCTACAAGATTGCCAACCCGACCCTCTTCGCCCGCATCACCCGCGAGGAATTGGTCTTTGCTATCGTTCTCAAGCTCCTGCTACAGCCAGCCTTCCGCATATTGGAGCGATTGCATGTACCGCGGACAATCGCGTCCGGTAGTCGCTATGGTGTCGGGGCACAAATAGCGAGTACCTGCGATGTTGGCGGGCACGCTGCTGCGTCGCGGGTCAAGGAACGTCAGCGACAATCCAGGTCGTCGAAGAGATACTGAACACGCCCCGATCGCCGCTGGCTATCACGGCAGACAAGGCCTACGACAGCGAAAAAGTACGGCAGCAGATCAAGGACGAAGGCGCTTTGCCGGTCATCCCGAACCGCAGCACCGCCATCAGGAA
>DASSLE010000567.1:0-3019 GCA_035689725.1 Pseudolabrys sp. | reverse complement strand
CGCTATGCGCACCCGGCCTATGCCGCCGGTTTCGCGCTCGAATGCGCCGCGCTGCGGCGCGTGCGCGAGGACATGGGCCTGACGAATGTCCGCGTCATGGTGCCGTTCTGTCGGCGCGTGGAGGAGGCGCAGCGGGTCCTCGATGCCATGGCCAGCCATGGTCTTAAGCGTGGAGACAACGGCCTCGAAATCTACGTGATGTGCGAGATCCCGAACAATGTCATCCAAATTGACGGTTTTGCGAAGCTGTTCGACGGCTTCTCGATCGGGTCCAACGACTTGACGCAGCTCACGCTGGGCGTCGATCGGGATTCCGAGATCGTTGCATTCGACTTCGACGAACGCGATCCCGGCATGCTGGAAATGTTCAGGCTGGCGGTGGTCGGGGCCAAACGTAACGGACGCCATATTGGAATCTGCGGCGAGGCTCCCGCCAACTATCCCGAAATCGCGCGCTATCTGGCGCAACTCGGCATCGACTCCATTAGCGTCAATCCCTCGAGCATCCTGCGTACGTTGCAGGTGGTCAGCGACGCCGAGAGCGCCAGCGCCGAGCCCTATAAAGCCGCCGAGTAGCCAAGCGTCGCGATTCGGCCGAAATAGCCACCAACTTCGAGCTGATGGTTAGATTTTTAGTACTGGACTGCCTGTAATTGGCACAAGGCGGACATTCCGGCGCGTGTGATGAATGTCCACCCTTGTAATAGCGGAATTACCGAAAGGTCTTTTGTGCCGAGACTCTTATCCGGCGATAATTTCTGGCCGATAAAATTCCCTGTTCACACAAATCAACGCTTGCTTTTCCTTTGAGGCCTGAGCGCAGCACGAACCGCCTCAAGCACTGACACCATCACCGGCGTAGAACAAGCTCGCGTCATGCTTTGAAAAGCCCGCTCGCATCTTGCCCCGCTCTCATGTGATCACCATTTATGAGCAGACCCCAAAAACTTAGGCCGAGCGCGAAATGAATCAAGCCATTAAGGGCAAGCTGGGACGTTATTGGCACGTTCTGGAGGACGGTCGCATCCAGTGCGACATTTGCCCGCGCTATTGCAAGCTGCATGACAGTCAGCGCGGCCTGTGCTTCGTGCGCGCGCGGCAAGGCGACCAGATGGTACTCACTACCTATGGTCGCTCATCGGGTTTTTGCATCGACCCGATTGAAAAGAAACCGCTCAATCACTTCTTGCCGGGCACGCCGGTGCTATCTTTTGGTACGGCTGGCTGCAACCTGACGTGCAAATTCTGCCAGAACTGGGACATCTCGAAGGCCCACAATTTTGATCGTATTCAGGACTTGGCCTCGCCCGAGGCCATTGCGGAAGCGGCTGTGCAAAGCGGTTGCCGATCCGTCGCGTTTACGTACAACGACCCAGTGATCTTTCTCGAATACGCGGTCGACGTGGCTCAAGCCTGCCGCGAGCGGGGGATTAAGACGGTGGCAGTGAGCGCTGGCTACATTTTGCCAGAGCCGAGGGTCGAGTTCTTCCGACACATGGATGCAGCCAATATCGACCTCAAAGGCTTCACCGACGGTTTCTACAGGAATCTCTGTTCGGCCAAGCTCGCTCCCGTCCTCGAAACGCTTGAGTACCTAAAGCACGAAACGAACGTATGGTTTGAGATTACCACGCTTCTCATTCCGGGCGAGAACGACTCAGCCGACGAAATTGAAGCGGAGAGCAACTGGGTAATGGATCGCCTTGGTTCCGATGTGCCTTTGCACTTCTCAGCCTTTCATCCAGACTGGAAGTTGATGGAGGTTCCGCCAACACCAGCGAAGACATTGCGCATGGCGCGGCAGATCGCGATGAACGCAGGGCTTCGTTATGTTTACACCGGCAATATCCACGATCCCGTTGGCCAAGCTACCTACTGTCACGCGTGCGGTGCCACGCTGATCGGCCGTGACCAGTACGACGTGACAGCGTGGAATCTATCTGCGGACGGCAGGTGTGCTGAGTGTGATGCCCACTGCAATGGGGTTTTTGAAGATGTTGCTGGCCAATGGGGTCGGCGCCGTCGGCCGGTGAGGCTGCGAGAGCCAGAGCCACTGGCGTCATAGTTGGGGGGTAAGCGTGATCCTTGGACGCCGGAGCTGTTACGTCCAACGCTCCGACCTCGAACTTTCAGTCGTATTTCAAACCGAACTGATGTTCGCTGTTCTCGCGCACAAATTCCCTGTTCTGTTGCGTAGGGAATTCGGCTGAAAGCCTTTGAATTTGCTCGCGTGTCAGCTTTCAAAATCTCACAAAGCAGGCGGATTTGGCGAAATTCCCTGTTAATTTCCCTGTTAGCAGGGAACTTGGGAGTGGAGACGGGTTCGAATGCGACTGCGTCCGCCACCAAAAGGTTTTGAATTTCCAAGTTAGGCCGAATTGTCAAACCGGGACTGCAATGTCCGCTTCAAACGGACATCACCAATGTAGGGTGTCGCGTCTGGACCCAAAGCAGACACTATGCAGTTGAGCATTCTTGGCCTTGCTTAGCTGTTGATGTGGGGTTCCTCGTGCAAAACGACATTCAGCAATGAGGTGTGGATTTCGATCTGGCCGTTGTAGTCAATCAAACCCAATTTTCGAAATTTGTTCATAAAAAAGCTCACGCGGGAGCGCGTCGTACCGATCATCTCCGCGAGCGTCTCTTGGCTGACCTTGGCGATGATTGGCTCGGGAAGACCCTCCTTACCAAAATTAGCCAGTAAAAGAAGTGCCCGTGCCAAGCGCTTCTCGCTTGAATTGAACAATTGGTCGACCAAGTCCGCTTCAACCCGGCTAGTGCGCGCGAGAGGAACATCTCGGAAAAAGCCGGCTCCTCATGGAGGACGCGGATCATAGTCGCTTTCTCCAGCCGCATGATCTCGCATTCCGTCATTGCTGTTGCGGTCGCTAAGCGCAGCGGCTGCCCCGACAGGCATCCCTCTCCGCAGAATTCGTCCGGCCCCATTACCGCGACGACGGCTTCCTTGCCCTGCTCTGAGACAACGGTAATTTTGACCTTGCCTTTTTGGATATAGAAC
>DASSLE010000566.1:0-4232 GCA_035689725.1 Pseudolabrys sp. | reverse complement strand
GCCGTTCGTCAATCGCATTCTTGTTGCCCGTTCCTTTCGTAGGTGTGAAATACTTTATGATCCCTTGCGTCCCCTCGGAGATAACGGGACTGACAGTTCCGAGAAGGATTGCATCCGGACAATAGTTCTTGGCGATGGTCTCTGGATCGTTGGTATTAAATGCAGCTGACCAATGGTCCACCGCGGCATTCGCATCTTCTGCTGGGCCAGCTACGGCTACAGCGGGCGACATCAATATCATTGTTATGAAAACTACCTGAGCAATTCGTGCCATTTTTTTTCTCCTCAAGTTATCGTCCGCAAAAAGCATGCTGTCATCGGGGTCACATACGTCGGTAAGTTTATTGATTGGAATCAATAACGCGCGGTGAATTGTGGTGGCATCCAGGGTTGAAGTCGAGACGTGTCTTGATCGACCGCTTCGCGCCCGAGCAACTCTCACAAAATGTCCGTTTTGGGTCATTAGCGGACATTCGATGGAAGGCCGTCGGTGCCCCCTACGGCGGCGTGTCAAGTCGCCATTTATCGCTGACCATGTTTATCAATTGGGATCGTTTCCCGCCCCCCCTCTTTGTTTTGCTAGAGTTCTGTGGGCCTGAACCGTTGGCCATGACTGGAAGGGGAACTAACCATGAGTGGCAAGGCAATGGCGTTTTTGGCGGGCGTGCTACTTGCGAGCATGTTCTGGATCGCGCTGGCGCAACAAAATTATTGCACTGGTAGCCTTGCAGACTGGCTGCACATGGGCGACGTGGAGGAGTGCCGATGAAGCGCAAAGATAGGCAATGGCTGATCCTCTCTGATGGTGCACCCTTGGCGTGAGGCGACGTGCTTGTCTGTGAGCGCCAAGGCTGCCGAAGCCAGGCAAGCTTTGGGTTCTTTCGAGCCAGGCCAGGCCTTATTACCACCTAGCGTCAACGACTAGCGATGTCCGCTTTGGGTCATTAGCGGACAAACCGTAGCGGGCTAAAATCCAGCTTTGTCCGGACAAAGCCCGTGCGGTTGGATAAGCGAAATCAAGACTTCCTCAAGGAGAAAACAAGCGCCGCTCAAGGTCTTTAATGCGCGCAAGGCGCATGCATACGGCAGAAAAACCGAATGGAGCACGCCATGCAGATTTATAAAAACCGCAGCGGCATCACGACTGTGAACAAGCACCTACCTTTCGTTTGGCGAGTGAACTATCTCCACGAAGCGCCCTCGCCGGGAACAGTGCCGGAGATCGCGCACGAAAAGGCCCGCCAAATTTTGCAGAAGAACCTTTCTCGGGCGGGCCGCTGGCAGCGGTCTTGACAATTCGCGCACCAAAACTTCGAAAGCTAACAATCAATGTCCGCTTAGCCCCCAAAAGCGGACTCCTTGCTCATCATGAACTCTCCCTCAAAATCGCACGCGCCGGGTTCGGCTCACCCGCCCATAGATGAAAAAATGCCCCACGAAGCGATTCGTGGGGCAGAGGGGGGAGGAACGTGAAGGAATTGAGAGCCTTCACCTAAAGAGCCTAGCGGAATGCAAAAGGCTCATAAGTGAAGCGCGTCACATTCCACGATTAGCGCGAGCGGCATGTCCGCTTTGGGGCATTCGCGACCAATCCATTCGGTGCCAATGCCGGCCAATGTCCGCTGTTACTCCAACGGACAAACGCGGGGGCGGTTGGATCTCTCACCTCAAAAGTGGACATTCGTTCGTAGATTATTGATGTCCAGCGCCTCAAAGCAATAACGAGCGCCCGCATCAGGCATGCGTCCATTCCTCGGCGCTTGCGCCGGCAAGAGCCTGAACACGCGCTTCATCCGCCGCAAGCTCACGGGCGGGTCCCGAATAGACCACCCGTCCGTCATCCAATACATAGGCGAAATCGGAGATTTCGAGGCTCATCCGCGCATTTTGCTCGACAAGCAAGACGGAAATTCCTTCGCGGCGCATCTCCGTGACGATTCGAAATACCTCGCTCACCACTAATGGTGCCAAGCCTTGCGATGGCTCATCGAGCATCAGAAGCTTGGGATTGACCAAGAGTGCGCGCGCAATCGCGAGCATTTCCTGTTCACCGCCCGAGAGCTGGCGGCCTCGATTCATTTTCCGTTCGGCCAGCCGCGGGAACAGATCGTAAATCCGCGCGATCGTCCAAGTGCCGCTGCGCTCGATCGGGACGCGGAGATTCTCGTCAACCGTTAAGTTCGCGAAGACGCGCCGGCCCTCCGGCACATAGCCCACCCCCATGGCGGCGATCTGAAATGGTAATAGCTTCGTTGTCTTGGTTCCGAAGATGGTGATTTGCCCCTCGCGCGGGGGCGTGAGCCCCATGAGGCTCCGTAGCGTTGTCGATTTGCCGGCGCCGTTGCGGCCGAGCAGTGTCGTGATCTTGCCTTCCGCGACCTCGAGGCTGACGCCGTGAAGAATGTGGCTCTTGCCGTAATAGGTGTGAACGTCGCGAGCTTCGAGTGCTGCACTCATGCGGCCTTCCCTAGGTAGGCGGCCTGCACAGCCTCATTTGCCACGATTTCCCGCGCCGTGCCTTCTGCCAACAGCTTGCCCTGATCGAGAACCGTAATGCGGTCCGCCAAATGAAATACCACGCGCATATCGTGTTCGATGAGAACGATGGTAAAATTGTTGTCGCGATGCAGGCGGCGAACGAGTTGGGTGATCTCGTATGTTTCCTGATCGCCCATTCCCGCCGTAGGCTCGTCAAATAGGAACAGCCGCGGCCGCAGCGCCAGCGCCATTGCAATTTCCGCGCAACGCTGGTCGCCATGCGCCAGCTCGCCGACCAGGCGATTGGCTTTAGAGGTCAGCCCGACCAGGGTTAGCGTCTCATCGATCCGGCGTTTTACTTCCGCCGCTTCGGAACGGCTGATCCAGGGCCGCAGGCGATAGCCGGCCTCGACCTCGACGGCGATCCTAACGTTTTCGTAGACCGTCAGTTCGGGGAAAATCTCGGTAATCTGAAAAGTGCGCGCCATGCCAATCTTGACGCGTTCATGCGCCGGGAGCGCGGTCACGTCCCGGCCGTCAAACACGACGCTGCCGCTTGTCGGGTGAAGAAAGCCGCTTATCAGATTGAAAAAAGTCGTCTTGCCCGCACCATTCGGTCCGATGACCGCGCGCAGCTCGCCCATTTTCACGGCGAGCGATACGTCGCGTACGGCAATAAGATTACCGAAGGCCTTGCTGGCGTTTTTTACTTCCAGGAGATTCATGCTTCGCTCTTTGGCCGGATCACGCCGAGCAGGCCGCGCGGAAAGAACAACACCACGACCACAAACAGCAATCCGACAAACGACATCCAATTGACGGTGACGCTTGAAAGATAATCCTGCAGTACGACGAAGACGGCCGCGCCCAGCAGCGGCCCCCAAAAACTACGCATGCCACCCATCACCGCCATCATGACGAAGTCGCCGGATTGGCTGAAATGGAGGCCCTTCGGATCGGCGAAATTATTCAGCAGCGCATAAAGCGCCCCGGCAAATCCCATGAAGAAGCAGGACAGCGTGAAGGCAAGCCAGATGTGACGCTCCACCGGGATGCCGAGGAAGCGGGCTCGGCGTTCGTTTTCGCGGATCGCGACCATGGTGCGGCCGAACGGCGAACGTAAGATAAAAGCCATAACCGCCACGATGATGGCGAAGCAAACCAGCACGAAATAGTAGAAATTATTGGAATTCGATAGGATATCGATCGAGAACAGCCCAAAGTCGAGCGGCTGGCGGGAAAAGCCGCGCAAGCCGTCGTCGCCGCCGGTCAGCGAGCTCCACTGAAAGGCGATGTAATAAAACACTTGTCCGAACGCGATCGTCACCATGGCGAAATAAACGCCGCGCCGGCGCACGATCAGCATTCCAAGTAGCGCGCCGGCAAGGCCGCCCAACAGCATCCCCATCAGCAGCGATAACGGCGAGCTCGGCGCCAGGAACTTCAGGGCGAAGCCCGCGCCATAGGCGCCGAGACCGAAATAGGCGGCATGGCCAAAAGACAGAACGCCGGTAAATCCCAAAAGAAAGTTCACCGACATGGCCGCAAGTCCGAGCACCAGAACCCGCGTCCCCAAGGCAGTGTAGCCGCCGAGCGGCGGCATCCAATAGGGGGCCAGCACGAGCGCCGCCCAGATGCAAGCGAGCGCAATAAACTTGCTCGCGTCGTGCCGATCGCTCATGTCATCATGCCTTCTTCGCCCAGCAATCCACGTGGCCGGATGAGCAGCACTACCGCCATCATCACGTACATGA
>DASSLE010000565.1:0-18062 GCA_035689725.1 Pseudolabrys sp. | reverse complement strand
AAGTCCTACAGTGCAATTGCGCATTTGGCCGAAACGGTGACTCCGTTCGTTGCGATGGCGCAGGCGCTGCGCGGGCAAGGCTTCTCTGCACCCGCAATCTTTGCTGCCGACCGCGAGGCCGGCTTATTGGTGATCGAGGACCTCGGCGACAAACTGGTTGTGGAAGGCGATCCGGCAGCACCGATCGAGGCGCGTTACGAGGTGGCAACCGATCTGCTCGCCGAATTTCATCGTGAGCAATTGCCGAGTGTGGTGCCGGTCCAGCCGGGTGTCGACTACCGAATACCGCCATACGACATGGAAGCTTTTCTGATCGAAGTAGAGTTGCTGCTCGATTGGTACCTACCCAAGCTCGAAACCAGAATCACGGACGCAAAGCGCGAGTCTTACCGCGCGTTGTGGCGCGAAGCGCTCCTGCCGATGACGGAGGGCACGCAGACGTGGGTGTTGCGCGACTTTCATTCGCCAAATCTTCTCTGGCTGCCGGAGCGCGAGGGCACCGCTCGCATCGGCTTGCTCGACTTTCAAGATGCGGTGATGGGCCCGGCCGCATATGACGTCGCCTCGCTGTTACAGGACGCGCGCGTGGACGTGCCGGAAATGATGGAGATCGGACTGCTGTCGCGATACACGCGCGCTCGCCGATCTGCCGGTGCCGCCTTCGACACTCCCGCTTTCGCGCGCGCCTATGCGACGCTGGCCGCGCAACGCGCATCAAAGATCCTGGGCATTTTCGCCCGGCTGGAACGGCGCGACTACAAGCCGCAATACTTGCGCCATCTCCCGCGGGTATGGACCTATCTGCAACGCTCCCTGGCACACCCCGCACTGGCGCCTCTCGCGGCCTGGTATCGCGCCAATGTCCCGCCGCTGAAAGTTTGATGTATGGCCGCACCAACAACAGTCGCTCCGCGGCGCGCCATGGTGCTGGCTGCCGGACTCGGAACACGTATGCGTCCACTCACGGACGACATGCCAAAGCCACTGGTAACAGTTGCCGGCAGGGCCCTCATCGACCACGTGCTCGATCGGCTCGTGGAGGCTGGCGTCGAACGCGCAGTCGTCAATGTGCATCACTTCGCCGACCAGATGCAGCAACACCTGGCGCATCGAAAACATCCGCAAATCGTTATTTCCGACGAACGCGGGCTGTTGCTCGGCACCGGCGGCGGCGTCAAAAAAGCCCTACCCGAGCTGGGCGATGCACCTTTCTTCCACAGCAACTCCGACACCTTCTGGATAGACGACGTGAAGTCCAATCTGGCGCGGCTTGCCGACGCCTTCGACCCTGTCGCAATGGACGCGCTTTTGCTGCTTGCGCCCACGGCCGGCAGCATTGGGTATGCCGGGCGTGGCGACTTCGCCATGGCGGCCGATGGTCGTTTGCGCAAGCGCGCCGGACAGGAGGCCGCACCATTCGTCTATGCCGGTGCCGCAATTCTATCGCCCGCCCTGTTCAAGGGCGCTCCACAAGGCGAGTTCCCGCTCACCGCACTTTTCGACCGCGCCGCAGCTGGCGGACGCCTCCACGGCCTGCGGCTGGAAGGTCTCTGGATGCATGTCGGCACCCCCGAGGCCATCGCCGAGGCAGAAGCAGCGATCCGGGCCGGTACAAATTGATGAGCAGCACGCGGAAGCGTGTATGATTCGCGCTTATGCCTGCCGAAAAACCTCACGTTTTCAACATTCCCGCCTCGACGCCGTTTTTACCGGTGCTGATCGATGCGCTGCGCGCGGGAAAGCTCGTGGCTGGCTTTCCGGTCTCGAATGATCCGCTCGAATTGGTGCGCGCGACTCTCTATCTGCCGACGCGACGCGCCTGCCGGCTCGCGCGCGACGTTTTCCTCGACAGGCTCCATGGCGAGGCCGCCATCCTGCCCCGCATCGTCGCGCTCGGCGATCTCGACGAAGATGAGATCGCTTTCGCCGAAGCGGCCACTGCCGAACTAGCTGAAGCCGCGCTCACTTTGCCGAAAGCAGTCGAGCCGCTTGAGCGCCGGCTGCTGTTGGCCGAACTCATCTTGAAGTGGGCGAATTCACCGGAGGTACGTGGCGCGCAAGGCTCGCCGTTGATCGCCAATACGCCATCCGCCGCGCTGGGCCTTGCCGACGATCTCGCCACCCTAATTGACGACATGACCACACGGCAGGTCGCGTGGGAAAAGCTCGACGGTCTGGTGCCGGACGAGCTCGATTCATATTGGCAGCTGTCGCTGCGGTTCCTGAAGATCGCGCGCGACGCCTGGCCAGCGCTGCGCAACGAACGCGGCGTCATCGAAGCCGCTGAACGGCGCGACTTTCTAATTGACGCCGAAGCCAAGCGCCTCGCGAACAGTGGTGCGCCGGTGATCGCTGCCGGATCGACCGGCTCGATGCCGGCGACCGCCAAGCTGCTCGCGACCATTGCCAAGCTGCCGCATGGGGCCGTGGTGCTGCCGGGCCTCGACACCGATCTCGACGATACCTCGTGGGCAGTCATCGCCGGCACCGACGAGGACAAAAGTCACGACGGCGCGCCCGCCGCCGGCCATGCGCAATTCGCCATGCATGCGCTGCTCGATCGCATCGGCATTGAACGCGGCGACGTGGGGCAACTGCACGTGCCCGAAGCTCATGGGCGTGAACGACTGGTGTCGGAAGCGCTGCGTCCCGCCGTCACCACCGAGCATTGGCAGGCGCGCGCCCAGACAAAAGAATTCGAGGGCGCTGCGGAAAACGGGCTCAGGTCGGTCGCCATGATCGAGGCGGCGAATGCCGAGGAAGAAGCGCTCGCCATCGCGGTTGCCTTCCGCGAAGCAATCGAAAGCAAGGGCAAGACCGCCGCGCTGGTGACACCCGATCGCGCACTGGCGCGCCGCGTGGTCGCCGCGCTGGAGCGCTGGCGGGTGCCGGTCGAAGACTCCGGCGGCGATTCGCTCGCCGATACTTCGGCCGGCGTATTCGCACGGCTCGCTGCTGAAGGTGCGCTCGGCGGCCTCGAGCCGATCACGTTGCTGGCCTTGCTCAAGCATCCGCTGCTGCGGCTGCAAGCTTCGCCCGGTGCGCATCACGCGGCGATTGCGGCGCTAGAGCGCGCAATCCTGCGCGGCCCGCGGCCGTGGCCGGGAACAAGCGGCCTCGCGCATGCGCTCAAGACTTTCCGCGACAACCGCGAGGACATGCATCGGAGCGATCCACGCTGGCTGATCGCCGCCGATGAGCTCGATGCAGCTGGCGCGCTGATCGGCAAGCTGGCCGCGGCGCTTGCCCCGATGGAAACATTGAAAGACACTGCGTATCCGCTTGCCACGCTGGCCAAATGCCATAGCGACGTGGCCGCCGCGCTAAGCGAAGACAGCAAGGGCGAGACCGCGGCGTTTGCCGGCCAAGACGGCATCGCGCTGGCCGACACCTTCGAAAAACTGATCGAGAGCCCCTCCGCTGCCGGCCTCGCGGTCGCGCGTGGCGACTATGCCGAGCTGTTCCACGCCACCGTCGCCGACCGCATTGTGCGGCGGCCGGAAAATCCCGACGTACGCGTGCGCGTTTTCGGCCCGCTAGAAGCGCGCTTGCAGAACATCGACCGTGTCGTTCTCGGCGGGCTCAACGAAGGCAGCTGGCCACCGGAGATGCACAGCGATCCCTGGCTCAGCCGGCCAATGCGATGCGATCTCGGGCTCAATCTGCCGGAGTTGCGCATCGGGCTTTCCGCTCACGACTTCGCGCAGGCACTCGGCGCGCCGGAGGTCATCCTTACGCGCGCCTCCAAAATCGCCGGCGCGCCGACTGTTACCTCGCGCTTCGTGCAGCGCATCGCCGCACTTGTCGGCGATCGCTGGAACGGTGTATGCGCGCGCGGCCAAAATTATCTCGAGCTCGCACGCGCAATCGACCATCCGCAGCAAATGAAACCCGCCGTCCGTCCGGCGCCCAAGCCGCCGCTCGCGGCGCGGCCCGCGAAGCTTTCCGTCACAGCCATCGAAGACTGGCTGCGCGACCCATACACCATCTACGCCAGGCATATTCTCCGCCTGCAGCCGCTCGATCCGGTCGACACCGTTCCGGGCGCGCGCGATCGCGGCACCATCATCCATAGGGCGATCGGTGATTACACCGAGATGTTTGCGCAAAAGCTGCCGGCCGATCCGCTGAAGGAACTTTATGCGCTCGGCGAAAAATATTTCGCTCCGCTTGCGGATTTTCCGGAGGCGCGCGCGTTTTGGTGGCCTCGCTTCCAACGCATCGCCGAGTGGTTCGCGCAATGGGATCGCGAGCGACGCGCCAGCCTTGCCGCACTGCACGCCGAGATCCGCGGCGAGCTGAAATTTCCCGTCGGGCAGCGCGAGTTCACGCTCTCCGCCATCGCGGACCGCATCGAGCAACGCGCGGGCGACTATGCCATTCTCGACTACAAGACTGGCAGCGCCCGCACCGAAAAGCAGGTGCGCACGGGGTTGGCGCCGCAATTGACGCTGGAAGCCGCGATTTTGCGCGCCGGAAAATTCGGCGACCTCGCGCCCGGCCCGGTGGGTGAAATCGCGTATGTCCTGCTCAAAGGCGGCGCCGAGCCCGGCATCCCCTGTCCCATCGAATTCAAGGCGGGCGACGCCAACAGCCAGGCCGACCACGCGATGAGACGATTGAGGGAGTTGGCTGAAAAGTTTGAGAACGAAGAGACGCCCTATCTCTCGCTGGTACATCCGATGTGGAAGACGCACTACGGCGATTACGACCACCTTGCGCGCGTGAAGGAATGGTCGCTCACCGGCGGCGTGGATGAGATCGAGATATGACCGCCAAGCGCAAAATTCCCGATCACGTGCGTGCAGTGCAGATCGACGCCGCCGATCCCGACATCTCGGCTTTCGTTTCGGCCAACGCGGGCTCAGGCAAGACTTACGTGCTGGCGCAGCGCGTTATCAACCTACTGCTGCGCGGCGTCGATCCGGCCAAGATCCTTTGCATCACTTTCACCAAAACCGCTGCCGCCAACATGGCGAACGAGGTTTTTAACCGTCTGGCGAAATGGACGACGCTCGACGATGCCGCGCTTAAAAACGAGATTACGCTTTCAACCGGTCACAAGCCGAGCGCCGAATGGCGCGCGCGGGCGCGCCGCCTGTTCGCCTCGGCGCTGGAGACACCGGGCGGATTGAAGGTACAGACCATCCACGCCTTCTGCACGCGGCTGCTGCATCAGTTCCCGTTCGAGGCCAACGTGGCTGCCCGCTTCGCCGTGCTCGACGAAGCCGCCACCACGCAGCTGCTCGACACACTGATGCTACAAGTGCTGCTGGAAGCCGCCGCCCAGCCGGAAAGCGCGCTTGGCAAAGCGCTTGCCACCGCCATCGTGGTGGCCGCCGATCAGACCTTCAAGGAGGTGGTGGGCGACGCCATCAAGCAACGCGATACGATCGAGGCCTGGATCAAGCGTGTCGGCAGCATTGACGCGGCGATGGCGGAATTATCGGGCAAACTCGGCCTCGATCCGAACGATACGCCTGAATCGGTCGAGCGGGAGTTTTTCTCGAATTCTCTGATCCCGGCGTCGGACTGGCCGGCACTCATTGAGGTTTTGGAGTCTGGCTCGGCCAATGACAAGAAGCATGTCGCAACGCTGGAAAGAGCGCGCAATGCGGCGGGACGCGCGCGTATTAACAACTATCTCCAGGTTTTCTGTACGACCGAACTCGAGCCGCGCAAGAACATCATCACCAAGAAGCTCGCCGACAGACATCCCGAATGGTTCGCTCGGCTCGTCAACGAACAGGACCGCGTGTGCAAGCTGATCGGGCGTGAGCGCGCGATCACAGCACGCGAACGCACCCGCGCGCTGGTCACCATCGCGGCCGAGGTGATCGCCCGATACATCAAGGAGAAAGAACGCCGCGCGCTGCTCGATTACGAAGACCTGATCGACAAGACGCTCGCGCTGTTCACGCGTTCCTCAGCGGCCTGGGTTCTGTACAAGCTCGATCTCGGCATCGACCACGTACTGATCGACGAGGCGCAAGACACCAGCCCGAAGCAGTGGAGCATCGTGCGCACCATCGTGTCAGAGTTCACCCCCGGCGGAGCGCGGCCGAACACGAGGCGCACGATCTTCGCGGTCGGCGACGAGAAGCAGTCGATTTTTTCGTTCCAGGGCGCGGCGCCGCGCGCTTTCGATGAAATGCGGCGCGAATTTTCCGGCCAGTTCGACCGGCCGGGATTGGGCTGGAAATATCTGCGTTTCCGCCATTCGTTCCGCTCCGGGCCTGCCGTTCTCGGCGGAGTTGACCAAGTGTTTCGCGCGCGAGAGACCTATCTCAGCGTCGCCACCGACGAGGCCGGCATTCCGCCACATGAATCGCTGCCGGGCGCCACGCCTGGCCTGATCGAGCTATGGCCGCTGATCGCACCGGCCGAGCGCAAGGAGATCGAGGGCTGGGACGCGCCCTTTGACACCGAGAGCGAGGAAAGCCCGCGCGTTCTGCTTGCGCGGCGCATCGCCAAGCATATGAAATTATGGATGTCGCGCGGCCTGCCGGCGTGCGACATGCTGGTGCTGGTGCGTCAGCGCGGGCCGCTGTTCGAGGCGGTCATCCGCGCGCTCAAGAATCTCGGCCTGCCGGTGGCCGGCGCCGACCGGCTTGTGCTCACTGAACACATCGCGGTGATGGACCTGATGGCGCTTGCCGACGCGCTGTTACTGCGGGACGATGATCTGGCACTCGCCAGCGTGCTCAAGAGCCCGTTGATCGGTATCAACGAAGAACAATTGTTTGCGCTCGCCTGGGACCGAAAGACATCGCTGCGCGCTGCTTTGGGCATCAAGGCGAAGGACGATGCGTACTTTGCCGTAGCAAAAAATGCGCTCGACGAATTGGCACCGGTCGCACACCGGCTCACGCCCTTCGGCTTCTTCGCGCATGTGCTGGGCGCAAAACGCGGTCGCGCGAAACTGCTCGCCCGACTCGGACCGGAAGCCAACGACGCGCTCGACGAATTCCTCAATCTCGCGCTCGACTATGAGCGGCGGGAGACACCGTCGCTGCAAGGCTTCCTGGCCTGGCTACGCGCGGCGCAGAGCGAAGTGCGGCGCGACATGGAAATGGCTCGCGACGAAGTGCGTGTAATGACGGTGCACGGCGCGAAGGGCCTTGAGGCCAACACCGTCGTCCTCGCGGATACCACGACGACGCCAACCGGCCCGCGCGATCCACGCCTGCTGCAGTTTGCGACCGGCGAATTAGTCTGGGCGACCGCGCGCGGTAACGACGTCGGCGCGATGGCGGACG
Organism: Pseudolabrys sp.; assembly: GCA_035689725.1. Taxonomy (GTDB): domain Bacteria; phylum Pseudomonadota; class Alphaproteobacteria; order Rhizobiales; family Xanthobacteraceae; genus Pseudolabrys. The sequence continues at coordinate 10,803 of DASSLE010000565.1, read as the reverse complement.
CGCGCGGGCAGGCGCAAGCGGCAGCGCGTGACGAATATCTGCGGCTGTTGTACGTCGCGATGACACGCGCCAAGGAGCGGCTGGTGATCTGCGGTACGCAAGGTGATCGCAAGATCCCCGACGGCTGCTGGTATCAGCGGGTCGACGACGAGCTGCGCGACGATTGCGTGCGTGAGCCGGCGGATGACGGCGACGGCGAAGTACTACGTTTTCGCAAAGGTGCGGCACCAGAACAGTACAAACAGAGGGAGCCGGCGCTCGCCCCGGCCGGGTCTAGTTCTGTGCCGCGCTGGCTGACGGTTGATGCCAGTCCGGCGCGGACTGCCGTGCGCACCATCACGCCTTCAAGCGTCATGGTCGACGAAGGCCGCCGTGCTCCGACCGGCGGCGCTGCGCAAGCGCTGCTGCGGGGCTCGCTGGCTCACCGATTGTTGCAGTCGCTGCCGGATATCTCCGCAGACCGGCGCCGGAAGGCGGCCGACGATTATCTCGTCCAAGCCGGCGGCAAATTGCCGCCCGAGGAGCGCGTCAGACTGGCCGAGCAAGTGATGCTCGTGCTCGACGATGCGCGCTTCCATAAACTATTTACCTCCGGCAGCCGCGCCGAAGTTCCCATCGTCGGAAACCTCAGCCTTGACGGCGAAACGGTGCGCGTCTCCGGGCAGGTCGACCGGCTTTCAGTAACGCAAACCGCTGTGCTGATCGCTGACTTCAAGACGAACCGGCCTGCACCATGGAAAATCACCGATGTACCGCCAGCTTACATTCACCAACTCGCGCTCTACCGCGCGGTGCTCCAAAAACTCTATCCGGATCGACTTGTCAGCGCCGCGCTGATCTGGACTGAAGTACCTGATCTCATGGAGCTTTCCGCCCAGGTATTGGATGGCGCGCTGGCGTAGGTCACCTCCCCGTGAGAGCGCCTTGACGCTGCCGGACCGCATTCATAGTTTCCTGCCCTCGCAATTTTTGGGGGGTGATTCTCCCCGCTCAATCACAAGAGGTAGTTGCCATGACCGTCGGCAAAGTGTCGGACGCCAGCTTCGAATCGGACGTATTGAAATCTGCCGAACCGGTAGTCGTGGATTTCTGGGCGGAATGGTGCGGCCCCTGCCGCATGATCGCGCCGGCGCTGGAGGAAATCGCTGGCCAGCTGGGCAATAAGGTCAAGATCGTCAAGCTCAACGTCGACGAGAACCCGAATACCGCGGCCAAATATGGCATCATGTCGATCCCAACCTTGATGCTGTTCAAGAACGGCGAGATCGCCTCGCGCCAGGTCGGCGCGGCGCCCAAGCAAAAGCTGCACCAGTGGATTAGCGGCGCAGTCTAATAGCGAACACAATTTCTGGACAAACGGCCGCCCTCGCGCCGGCCGTTCTAATTCAGGTCGGCAGCGTACCATTCTCGCGTAGCACTTCGCCGGCAAGATAAAGCGAGCCGGTAATCAGGATACGCGGCGGCGGATCAAGATCGAGCTTGCGCGCGGCTTCAAGCGCTTCGGTGAGATTGTCGCGGCTCGTCGCGGATATGCCGATGGCGCGCGCAGTGACTGCCACCGCCTCTGCGCTTAGCCCTTTCTCAACGCCCGGCACCGGTACCGCAATCATGCGACGGGCGAGCCCGGCAAAGTTGCCCAAGAACCCTTCGCAGTCTTTGCTGGCGAGCATCCCAACGATCAGCACCAATGGCCGCGAGACGCGTTCCTCCAGGTCGGCGAGCGCCGCCGCAATGGCGCGGCCGCCGTCCGGGTTATGCCCGCCGTCGAGCCACAGTTCGCTGCCGGCGGGAGCGCGGTCGACGAGCGGACCATGTGCGAGCCGATGCAGCCGCGCAGGCCAGTCAGCTTTGACCATGCCGCCATCGTATGCAGCTGGCGGAATGCCGAATTGATTGGTCGTGCGCAGCGCGGTAATCGCCAAACCGGCATTCTCAAATTGGTGGCGGCCGTAGAGTTTTGGCGGCGGCAAGTCAAGCAATCCCGTCTCGTCTTGATAGACGAGCCTCCCACGCTCTTCAGTAGCGGTCCAATCTTCACCGGCAATTTTGAGCGGCGCGCCCAGCTTCGCCGCTTGCCTCTCGATCACCGCCAACACCGCACGGTGTTGCGAGGCAATGACTGCCGGCACGCCACGCTTTAGGATTCCTGCTTTCTCAGCCGCAATTTTCTCAAGGCTATCACCCAGAAAATCGGTGTGATCGACCGAGACGCGAGTGATGATCGTCGCCAGCGGGTTATCGATGACGTTTGTTGCATCCAGCCGCCCGCCGAGACCGACTTCCATCAGCAGCACATCTGCCGGATGTCGTGCAAACAGGACGAGCCCCGCCGCGGTCGTTATTTCGAACACGGTAATAGGTGCACCCGCATTGGCCAGCTCGCATTCCTCTATGGCTGCTATCAGCTCTTCGTCGGAAACCAGCTTGCCTTCGCCCGATTTGCCAATCCGGAATCGCTCGTTGAAACGCACCAGATGCGGCGATGTGTAGGCATGCACGCGCTTGCCCCCGGCCTCCAGGATCGCGCGCAGGAAGGCGATGGTAGAGCCTTTGCCGTTCGTGCCGGCGACATGGATCACTGGTGGCAATTTTCGCTCAGGATGGCTGAGCGCTGCGAGCAGGCGCTGCACACGATCGAGTGACAGGTCGATGCGCTTAGGATGCAGCGCAGTCAAACGTGAGACAAGGGAGTCTATTGAAGTCATGAGTGCCTCTTGCCGTCATCCCCAGGTGCGATCGAAGCAAGCCTCGATGAATGGCGGCCGATCACCCTTCGAGGCTTGCGTTTCGCGCAAGCGCCTCAGGGGTGACAGGGTTGGGTATAGCGTGCGGCGCGGTTAGGCGTCACGCATGCGCGGGGACCGGCAATTGCTGCTGGCCGCTTGGCGGCGGACTCCTGGTCAACAACCGGCACAATTCAGCAAGAGTTGTGCGCAATTTATGTCGGTGCACGACCATATCCACCATACCGTGCTCCGCGAGATATTCGGCGCGCTGGAAGCCCTCTGGTAATTTTTCACGGATGGTTTGCTCGATCACACGCGGGCCGGCGAAACCGATCAACGCCCCGGGCTCGGCGATCTGCACGTCACCGAGCATCGCGTAAGAAGCAGTGACGCCGCCGGTGGTGGGATTGGTAAGCACAACGATGTAGGGCTTGTGTGCTTCGCGTAGCATCTGGACGCCGACCGTCGTGCGCGGGAGCTGCATGAGTGAAAGAATACCCTCCTGCATACGCGCACCGCCGGAGGCTGCGAACATAATGAAGGGTGTCTGCCGGCGCACAGCGGTTTCCAGGCCGGTGATCACCGCCTCGCCAGCCGCCATGCCGAGCGAACCGCCCATAAAGTCGAAATCCTGAACGGCAATCGTGACCATCTGGCCTTCTACCCGTCCGATGCCGAGCTTTACCGCATCCTGCAATCCGGTCTTGGTGCGCGCGTCCTTTAGCCGGTCGGCATAGCGGCGCTCATCGCGAAACTTGAGCGGATCGATCGGCACTTCGGGCAAGGCGATATCTTCAAATTCGCCGCCGTCGAACATGGCCTTCAGCCGCATCGGCGCGCTAATGCGCATGTGATAATTGGAGCTCGGGATGACGAACTGATTGGCCTCGACGTCCTTGTAAAAGACGAGTTGCCCGGTCTCCGGACATTTGATCCAGAGGTTTTCCGGAGTCTCGCGGCGCAGGAAGCTGCGGATCTTCGGCCGGACGACGTTGGAGATCCAATTCATGGTTCGCCTATATAGGACCGATTCGGCGAAATTATAACCGCTTGCTCGGCCGAATGTTCACTCCGCCGCCACACGATGGGCGGAACGCACACCTTGTGCCAGCACTGATACCAGACTGGTTACCGCCTTTACCGATGCAGGGCCGGCTTTCTCGTTCTTATCGAGGCTTTGGCGCAATGCGTCGACAAGTGCCGATCCGACCACCACGCCATCGGCACCTTCCGCGATGGCGCGGGCCTGTTCGGCAGTCCTCACTCCGAAACCGACCGCAACGGGAAGCCTGGTGTGGTGCTTGATACGCGCAACTGCCGCAGTCGCCTTGGTGGAATCCGGCGCAGCCGCACCCGTGATGCCCGTTACTGAAACGTAATAGACAAAGCCCGAGGTGTTGGTAAGCACTGTGGGCAGACGCTTATCGTCGGTCGTAGGCGTTGCCAGCCGGATGAAGTTAAGCCCTGCCTTCAATGCCGGCAGGCAAAGCTCTTCGTCCTCCTCGGGCGGCAAGTCCACAACGATGAGGCCATCAACTCCCGCCGCTTTGGCATCAGCGAGGAAGCGGTCACTGCCATAGACGTAGATTGGATTGTAGTAGCCCATCAGCACGATAGGCGTTTCGTCATCTTCTTTGCGGAGTTCGCGCACCAGCGTCAGCGTCTTGGTCATGCGCTGGCCGGATTTAAGTGCACGCAAGCCGGCCGCCTGGATCGCAGGGCCGTCGGCCATCGGATCGGTAAATGGCATGCCGAGTTCGATGACATCAGCTCCAGCCTTCGGCAATGCCTTGGCGATTGCGAGTGACGTGTCGTAGTCAGGATCTCCCGCCATGGTGAAAGTTACCAGCGCGGCGCGGCCTTCCTTCTTCAGAGCGGCAAAACGGCGTTCGATGCGGGTGTTCATCGAATCTTGCTTCCAAGAAATGCTTCGACCGACGCCAGGTCCTTGTCACCGCGGCCGGAAAGATTGACCACCATGAGGTGATTCTTCGGCTTCTTCGCCGCGATCTCCGGTACCTTGGCCAGCGCATGTGCCGATTCCAAGGCCGGGATGATACCTTCCAGCTTGCTGCACAATTGAAACGCTGCGACAGCTTCGTTATCAGTCGCTGAAAGGAATTTCACGCGGCCCATGTCCTTGAGCCAGGCGTGCTCTGGGCCAATGCCGGGGTAATCGAGACCAGCAGAAATCGAGTGCGCTTCTTCGATCTGACCGTCGTCATCCATCAACAAATAAGTCCGGTTGCCGTGCAGCACGCCCGGCCGGCCGCCGGCAATCGAGGCGGCGTGCTTGCCGCTCTTTAGTCCATGACCGGCCGCTTCTACGCCGTAGATCTCGATCGAGCGCTCATCGAGGAATGGATGGAATAGGCCCATGGCATTGGAGCCGCCACCGATGCAGGCGATCAGCAAATCGGGAAGCCGGCCTTCGGCGGCCTGCATTTGCTCACGCGTTTCGCGCCCGATGATCGACTGAAAATCGCGCACCATTGCCGGATATGGATGCGGGCCGGCGACAGTGCCTATGCAGTAGAACGTATCGCTGACATTGGTCACCCAGTCGCGCAGCGCCTCGTTCATGGCATCTTTGAGTGTGCGCGCGCCGGATTCAACCGCGCGCACTTCCGCGCCGAGAATTTTCATGCGCAACACGTTCGGCTTTTGCCGTTCGACGTCGACCGCGCCCATATACACGATGCAGGGCAAGCCAAACTTGGCGCACAGCGTCGCGGTGGCAACGCCGTGCATCCCCGCGCCGGTCTCAGCAATAATACGTGTCTTGCCCATGCGCAGGGCCAGCATGATCTGGCCGAGTACATTGTTCACCTTGTGCGCACCGGTGTGGTTGAGCTCTTCGCGTTTAAAATAGATTTTGGCGCCGCCACAGTGCTGCGTGAGCCGTTCCGCGAAATAAAGCGGCGACGGCCTTCCAACATAAGTCGCGAGATGGCCGTCCATTTCCTTCTGGAATGCGGGATCGGCCTTGGCCTTGGCATAAGCCTTCTCGAGCTCAAGGATAACTGGCATCAGCGTCTCGGCGACAAAACGGCCGCCATAGATACCGAAATGCCCGCGCTCGTCGGGACCAGTGCGGAATGAATTGGGCTGCTGCAGGGTCATCCGAGTGGCCCTTACTTGACCAAGCGCACGATCGACGCCTCTCCAAGCTGGAGCGGCGGCGAAAAGAGCTCAACTTCGGCCACGCGCGCAGCTCGGATGAAAGCGCGGATTTTGTCCGGGTCCTTTTCTCCTGGCGCGCGTTCAACACCGGAGGATACGTCCACGCCTGGCGCTCGGGTGATGCGCAGCGCTTCCGCTATATTGTCGGCATCGAGCCCGCCAGAAAGCATGAAGGGGACGCCGGCATTGACGTCGTTGAGGAGCGTCCAGTCGAACGCCCTGCCCAAACCACCCGGCCGGGTCGCATCCCTGGGTGGGCGCGCGTCAAAGATCAATCGGTCCACGACCTGCGCATACTGACGGATTGGGGAAAGGTCTTTCCGCTCCGCGATCGGCAGAGCCTTCATGACCGGCAAGCCAAAACGCGTGCGCACCGCGACGACCCGCTCAGGAGTTTCGCTGCCGTGCAGTTGCAGCATGTCCGGTTTAAGCGCCGCAATGATGTCGAGCAGCGTCTCGTCATTGGCATCGACGGTAAGTCCGACCTTGCCGGCGCGGCCTTGCACCCGCTGCCCGAGCATACGAGCAGCCTCCAGCCCGAGATGACGCGGGCTCGGCGGGAAGAACACGAAGCCAACCAGATTGGCCCCGGAATCAAGCGCCACATCAAGCGCTTGCGGGGTATTGAGGCCGCAGATTTTGACCGACAGGGGCATTGTGAGGCGCGTTCTAGCGCCTTCTCCATTTAGCCGCAAAGCGGAACCGCAGGGCTGAGTTAAGGAATTGGCGGCGGAATAGCCGTCCCCAGCGCAGCCGGCGGCGGCTCGGAAGCAAAGCGCCGGCGGATAGCATCGAGCTCCTGGTGCAGAGCACGAACCTCGCCATCAAGCTTGCGGGCGGTTCGTCTCCACTTGGTCTGGCCGATCCAGGCGGCAGCGCCTCCGATCAGCACGCCGAGAATGAGGAGCGCAAAGATGATGACGAACAGCGGCAGGGTCGCTGCATAAGCCGGGCTGATCGAGGAGAACGGATCGAACGAAACCGTAACCGACTGCCGATTGGCCACCGCAAAGGCGATAAGGATCACCGCTAGCGGAACGACGATCAGCGTCGAGACGATTCTACGGAGCACCATCGGCGCCCTCTGTCCAAAAAAGTGATGGCCGGGACAAAACCGGCCATGACCATAGCATTCCGACAGTCGCAGAAACCAGAAGCCCTAGACCACGCCAGGCCTGTTGAGCCGTTCACGCATTTCCTTGCCGGTCTTGAAGAATGGTACCGACTTCTGATCGACGGCAACATGAGCGCCAGTGCGCGGATTGCGGCCGGTGCGGGCTGGTCTGTGCTTGACCGAAAAGGCACCGAAGCCGCGCAGCTCGACGCGGTCGCCCTTAGCCATCGCGCTGGTGATCTCACCAAGAATCGCGTTGACGATGTTTTCGACGTCGCGCTGATACAGATGTGGGTTCTGGGCCGCAATGCGCTGGACGAGTTCTGACTTGATCATCGGCACTGCCCTTACCCCGTCAGTTGGACGACGGAGGGTGCCAAAGCGCCAAGAGACCGTCAAGGTTGAGTCGCTCCACTGCCTGCACTGCACCCCATTCCTCAATGCGGTGCGCAATGGCGTTCAATCCCACCGCCTCAAAGGTCCAGGCGGCTACGTGCAGGAAGGAAAGCTCGCTGAACCGTGGTTGCAGCGAATAATCGCGCACCGGCGTGTTGGCCGGCACCTTCTTTTCCTTCTCCAGCCAAGCCAGCGCAGCCTTCTCGTTGCCGAGCCCATCGACTAGCTTGAGGCCGACCGCCTGACGGCCAGTGAAAACGCGGCCGTCCGACACCTGCGCAAGCAGACCGTCGTCCATATTGCGACGATCCTTCACCAAGCCTTTGAACCAGGCATATGAGTCGAGCACGATCGCCTCGATCGCCGCGCGCGCTTGCGGGCTGGTTGGTTCGAAACCGTTAGGTGCGGCTTTCAGCGGCGAAGATTTCACCTCTTCCACCTTGATACCGATGGTCTTCAGTACATCTGTGAAGTTTGGATACTGAAACAGTACCCCGATCGAACCAACCAACGAGGTTTCCTGCGCCACGATGTGCTCGGCCGAGAGCGCGGCGATATAGGCGCCGGATGCGGCAAGTCCATCGACCACCACGACCATCGGCTTCTTGCCCTGCAATTCGCGCAAGGCATCGTAAAGCTGCTCTGAGCCCGCGGTGGTGCCCCCAGGACTATCAATATGTACAATCACGGCACGCGCGCGCGAGCGCCCAAGCCGGGCGAGCGCCTCTACGCGATTCTGATTGCCGCGGATCAAGCCTTGAACCTTGATGCGAGCGATATAGGCGCCCGGCGGCATAAAGCGGCTCCCCGGCACGAGCACCAATGCTGTGCCAATGATCGCAAGCATGGCGATCACCAGCGCACTGACACGCCAAAACGTAAGCTTGCGCCGCATACGGCGGCGATCGACGATGACATCGGCATCGAGCGACATGGCTTCGCTCCTTCAGTCGAATCGTGGGTGAATTATACCCATCAACGCCCAGTCCCGGGGCGAGACCCCGGGGGCAACGCATTCCATGGCGAAGGCCGCCAGCCGCCTACTCCTCCTCAGCCTTTTCCGTTTCCGCTTCGGGCTTGTCGCCAGCCCGCTGCTTGAGCGCAGCGCCCAGGATATCCCCGAGCGAGGCACCTGAATCGGCGGTGCCATATTGAGCAATCGCCTCTTTCTCCTCAGCGACTTCCAGCGCCTTGATCGAAACGCCAACTTTGTGGGTCTTGCGATCGAACTGAGTGACGCGGGCGTCCACTTTTTGGCCGACCGAAAAACGCTCAGGACGCTGCTCGCCGCGCTCGCGCGCAAGATCGGCACGCTTAATGAAAGCGCTGAGCTCGGTACCGACGATCTTTACATCGATGCCGGACTCCTTCACTTCAGTCACTTCGCAGGTCACCACAGAGCCTTTCTTGAGGTCACCGGCGAACTCCATCGGATCCCCCGCGAGCTGCTTGACGCCGAGCGAAATGCGCTCCTTCTCGACATCGACATCCAGGACCTGCGCCTTGACCATGTCGCCCTTCTTGTATTCCTCGATGACCTGCTCGCCCGGGCGCTTCCAGTCGAGATCGGACAGATGGACCATGCCATCCACATCGCCATCGAGGCCGAGGAACAGTCCGAACTCGGTCTTGTTCTTGACCTCGCCTTCGACTGTGGAACCAGGCGGATGTTTCTCCACAAACACTTCCCATGGGTTGCGCATGGTCTGTTTGAGGCCGAGGGAAATACGGCGCTTCACCGGATCAACTTCGAGGACTTGCACTTCTACTTCCTGCGAGGTCGAAACGATCTTGCCTGGATGAACATTTTTCTTGGTCCACGACATTTCTGACACGTGGATCAGGCCCTCGATGCCGGGCTCAAGCTCCACAAAGGCGCCGTAGTCGGTGATGTTGGTGACGCGCCCCTTGAAGCGAGCTCCTACCGGATACTTGCCCTCGATGCCCTGCCAGGGATCATCGAGCAATTGCTTCATGCCGAGCGAGATACGATGCGTCTCGTGGTTGATCTTGATAATCTTGACTTTCACCTGCTGGCCGATATTGAGCACCTCGGTGGGGTGATTAACGCGCCGCCAGGCGATATCAGTAACGTGCAACAACCCGTCGATGCCGCCGAGATCCACGAACGCACCGTAATCGGTGATGTTCTTCACGACGCCGTCGATGACCTGACCTTCTTCGAGGTTCTGCACCAGCTCCTGGCGCTGCTCGGCGCGCGTCTCTTCAAGCACGGTACGGCGCGACACCACGATGTTGCCGCGACGGCGATCCATTTTCAGGATCTGGAACTGCTGCGGTGCGTTCATCAGCGGGGTGACATCGCGGATCGGGCGGATATCGACTTGCGATCGTGGTAGGAACGCCACGGCGCCGTCGAGATCGACGGTGAAGCCGCCTTTGACCTGGTTGAAGATGACGCCCTGGACCTTTTCGCTGCTGTTGAAGGCCTTCTCCAGCTTCCCCCAGCTTTCCTCGCGCCGCGCCTTGTCGCGCGACAGCACTGCCTCGCCGAGTGCGTTCTCGACGCGCTCGAGATAGACCTCAACCTCGTCACCAACCTTGAGAGCGGCCTGCCGTCCGGGCCCGGTGAATTCACGTAGGGCCACGCGTCCTTCCGTTTTCAGACCGACGTCGATGACGGCGAGTTCCTTTTCAATGCCGACGACTTTCCCCTTGATGACGGAACCTTCCTGAAGGTTTCCGCCGCCAAAAGTTTCATCGAGCAACTTGGCGAAGTCTTCACGCGAGGGTGCAGTAGCGGTGGCCATGGAGTCTCCTGTTTGCGGTGCGCCGGCGGGTTTGAATGGTGTTCCAAATGCGCGGGCCGAAGACCCCGCAGACCAACGGCGACCCCCGCAATCCCGGATGGCCGGCGCTAAAAACCGTGCTTTCGGAACGATGGTTAGATCAGGCGCGCTTTACGCAAAGGCTCGAGCGGGGCTTTGTCCTCCAACACGAGGGGCGGTCAACCGCGCCCTCGGCCCGCTCGGGTGGCCTCGACGATGTCGATGGCGGCCCGGATGGCCGCGTCTATATCCAAATGCGTGGTATCGAGCAAGTGCGCGTCCGGCGCTTGTTTTAGGGGCGCGGCCGCGCGGTTTTGGTCGCGTTCGTCCCGCTTGCGGATATCGGCCAACACTGCAGTCTCATCGATATCCCGGCCTTGCGCCTTATATTCGGCGGCGCGGCGACGGGCGCGGACCTCGGGCGTCGCAGTGACGTAAACCTTAACGTCGGCATTGGGGCAGATGACGGTGCCAATATCGCGACCATCGAGCACCGCCCCCGGGGGCTTGGCGCCGAACTCGCGCTGGAACGCGACCAGCGCCGCACGGACCTCAGGTATCGCAGAAACGATCGAGGCGGCCTCACCAATGCTGT
>DASSLE010000564.1:0-11562 GCA_035689725.1 Pseudolabrys sp. | reverse complement strand
TCGCGGCGATCGCAGTTGTTGCGGATAAATTGCCGCTTGCCCGGTTTTCCTCGCGGCAGAATACGATCATCACCGCCGCGAAAGCCGCAAATCCCGCGCCTAGCACAAAGCCACCATCGCTGCCGGCCTCCTGCCCCAAGGCGGCAACCACCGCGCCAAGCAAACCTGACACTGCGAAGGTGCGGATGCCGGCCGCCCGGCTGCCGCTTTGCATTTCGCGCGTGCGCCAACCGCGCTCGGGCCCGATCAGAAGACCGATACCGAGCGCAACGGCAAACCGCGATAGAAGATCCTGCAGATCCATAGGCCGCGCGCAATTTCGGTAAAATGGCAGCGGATAACCGGCGCCTGTTACAATACTGTTTTATAACAAGCGTATCTACCGCGGCATTTCTCAGCCGCGTGTGCCGCCATTTTTCTGCAAATCAAGCCCGCCGGAGCGCACAACCAACGCAACCTGATTCATTTCGTGCCCAATGGCTCGGGCCGAACGCGGCGTCGGCCAGATGCGATATTTCGACGCTGCTGGCTTCCCGGGCCGCACTGTCGGACTAGACGGGCGAAAAACCACTAGTCGCTGATATCTCAATCCCGAGTGGAAAACCCTTTTCCGCCCGGCGCCTTAGCGCCGAAGCTTTGTTCTCTGCGGTACTTAGTCGCCGACGCATCGATGCTCTTTGCCCATTTCCCTATTCCTCGATGGCGCGGACCACTATATTACGTCTAAGGGACATAGCTATTTGAGTGGAGGTTGGTCATGGCGTTGGCGATTGGCGATACGGCACCCGATTTTGAAGCCGAAACTACTGAAGGAAAAATTCGCTTTCACGATTGGCTAGGAGATTCCTGGGGCGTTCTGTTCTCGCATCCGAAGGACTTCACGCCGGTCTGCACCACTGAGCTCGGCACCATGGCTCGGCTCAAACCGGAATTCGATAAACGCAGCACGAAGATCATTGGCCTGTCGGTCGATCCAGTCGACAACCACAAGAAGTGGTCCGCCGATATTAAGGACGTGGTCGGCTTCGCGCCGAATTATCCGATGATCGGAGACACCGATCTGAAAATCTCCAAGGCGTATGGCATGCTGCCAGCGGCGAGCTCCGGCACGTCCGAAGGTCGCACGGCCGCCGACAATCAGACGGTGCGGAATGTGTTCATTGTCGGTCCAGACAAGAAGATCAAGCTGATCCTGGTTTATCCGATGACGACGGGGCGCAACTTTGATGAAGTTCTGCGCGTCATTGACTCGCTGCAGTTGACGGCCAAGCATCGGGTTGCGACGCCGGCAAACTGGAAACAGGGTGAGGACGTGATTATCGCTGGCTCGGTCAGTGACGAAGAGGCCAAGAAGATCTGGCCGCAGGGTTTCAAGGCGCCACGGCCATATATTCGCATCGTGCCGCAGCCGCGCGGCTAACATACCTGCAAGATTGCATACGAAGGGCGCGGACGATAACGTCCGCGCCTTTGTTGTTTCTCGCTGGCTGGAGCGACTGCAATGAACGAAGCGGCCCACACGCAACCGCCCTTTGCCGAATTTCTCGGCCTCAAAATTACGCACGTGTCACCAGAGCGTGTGACCGCTGAACTCGTTGCGCGCGATGATCTCAACAATCGTTTCGGTATAATGCACGGCGGCGCCATTATGGCCCTTGCCGATAATCTCGGCGGCACAGCGACCACTGCCAATCTCAAGCCGGGGCAATCCACCACGACGATAGAGAGCAAGACCAATTTCTTCGCTGCCGTGCCAATAGGAGACGTTGCAAAAGCGGAATGCACGCCGCTGCACCGTGGCCGCACCACCATGGTATGGCAAACGCGGATTACGCGCGGCGACGGAAAACTGTGCGCGCTGGTGACACAGACCCAACTCGTGCTCGAGCGCGGACAATAGCAATCATACGTCTCGCGGCTTCGCTGCACCGCGATTGGCCAATACCACGCCAGCGGCACAAATCACCATGCCGACAATCGAAAGTGCGTCCAGCCGCTCGCCGAAGAGCATGAAGGCGAATAACGCGGTCACCACCGGCACCAGATAGAACAGGCTGGCGAAGCTGGTCGCCGCAGAACGGCGGATCAACCAGTACATCAGGCCAATCGCCGCGATCGACAGCACCAACACCAGCCATGCGAGGGCGAAAATCAACTCGCCGCTCCAGTGAACCTCGCGTGTTTCAAATGCGAAGGCGCCGAGGGTAAACAACACACCCGCGCCGATATATTGCACGAGATTACCAGTGCGCCAGTCGATACCACCACAATAGCGCTTCTGGTAGAGCGTGCCGAGTGTAATACCAATGAGCGAGGCAAAACTTGCGATCCAGCCGAGCGTGGAGCCCGCAAGCACGATGTTGCGGTCGTGTAGCACCAGCAAGACGCCTGCGAGGCCGAGCGCGAGGCCGAACCATTGCATCCGCGTCACGGCTTCGCCCATGAAGCGATTGGCGATCGTCGACGTCAGGATGGGTTGAAGGCCCGGGATCAGCGCCGAGATACCGGCTGGAACACCCTGACTGATAGCGGTGAACACCCCGCCCAGATATAGCCCGTGGACGAGCGAGCCAGCGACCAACGCGTGTTGCACCTCGTGCGCATTTGGTACTTTCGCACCGCCGATGAACGCGATAGCGGCCATGATCAACACCACAAACGCCATGCGCACGGCCAGGAACGTCAGTGGCTCAATATACGGCAACCCATAACGGGCGCCGATGAAGCCCGTGCTCCACAGAAGCACGAACAGCGCCGGCGCGGTTGCAATCGCCAGTCGGCTCAGGCGCATAAAGGTCTCGGCACACGGGGGCTTTTGATTGATGGGCGGGTCTCGCGCGCCTATACCACTTCCGCATGTCCATGCCTTCCCATCTTCACGCCATTCGTCCTATGCTAGATTGCAGGGGGAATTGATCGAGGCATAGCTTCCATGAAATTGATTGCGTTTTATGTCATTTTCGTCCTGATCGGCGATGCTCTTGCCTATTTCATTGGTCGAACAGTCGAACATTGGTCGCCGACCGCCAGTTTGCCCGTGTTCCTCGCCTGTTTTTTCTTTGTCTACTGGGCTGCCTGGCGGCTCGCAATTCGCGCCACCTGATCCTTCTGGTTTCTGCAGGACAGGGTCTAAAACCGCTGTAATGTCTAGCGCGTTCCTTCAATCGAGACGACGCAAAGCGTCTCGAACCAAGGGGATGCCATGACGGATCCACGTTTTACCGATCCGCGATTGAGCGGCCCGGTGGTCCGCCGTGACGAGAGCATCGGCGGCTAGAATAGCAACAGCACAACACCGCGAGCAGCGGCTCTTCAACGTAACCCACAGCCAGCACGCCCGCGCGCACCGCGACCCCGCCGAGCGCCACGGACTCCGGCTCGTCAGCGCCGCAGCCGATACCTCGGCGCCGTCGAATAGCGGCACGCAGTAACACGCCAATTGTTTCACGAAATACCGGTTCCGGCCGCAAGGGCGTCGGGACAACAGCTAATTTCGGGCTCTCCAGCATGAGTTCACCGGGGGGCTATCCCATCGGCGCGCGGGCGCATTGATCGCACCAATGAACGAACGGCACACGAAGCGGATGAGCGTGCGGGAACGCACTTACCCGAAAATCGAGTAGATGCCGAATCCCACCGTTGCGCTCACCATCGCTTCAATCGCTTGAAACTGCATGCCGGTCAGTTCATGGCTGACAAAGGGAAACAATATCCGCCCCATCGGCAGCATGATGGCGGCAACAAATGCAACGTATAGCAATTTTGTCAGTATATCTTTGTTGAACATGCAACGTTCCTCCCCCGTTTTTTGCATTGTGGCATGACGGGAGACGGTCGGGCAATCTCAGGTCTTCAGGGAGGCATCGATCGGAACGCGGTAGCCGTTGGCGAGCCGGTTGGTCTCATTGGCCATGCCGACAACGGCCATCAGCTCGCCAAACATCGCCTCGGTCATGCCCGCCTTGCGCGCTGCGACGGTATGAGTGGCAATGCAATAAGAGCAGCCGTTGGTCACTGACACCGCCACATAAATCATTTCTTTGATGAGCGGATCCAGCACGCCTGGCGCCATGACTTCCTTCACGCTTTCCCATGTTCGCTTGAGCGTCACCGGATCGCGCGCAAGATATTTCCAGAAATTGTTCACGTCCGGCACGTTGCGGGTTTTCTTGATGTCGTCATATACGGCGCGTACCTGCGGCGACGCGTCGGCATATTCGATTGGTGGTAGCGTTGTCATGCGAGGCTCCTTCAGCACGCCAAAAGCGCTGCCCTTGATATTGTCATTGCCGGGCTTGCCCCGGCAATCCATGATGAGCTGCACCAAGGTGGCCATACGTAAGGCCATCATAAGCTGACACTCATCATGGATGCCCGGGGTAAAGCCCGGGCATGACGCCGAGTAAGTTGCACGGCTGGAGAACACGCATGCCAAAAACACCGGACTATTTCGCGGGGAAAACCATCATCATTACCGGCGCGGCGAGCGGCATTGGCCGCGCCACAGCCCTGATTTTCGCACGCGAAAAAGCCAATGTCGTTTGCGCCGACATCGACGAGGACGGCGTCGAAAAAACGGCTGAGAAAATCAACGCTATCGGTAGTGAGGCGCTGGCGCTGGCGATCGACGTGACCAAGCGCGCCGCAGTCGAAGATATGGTCCAGCTTGCGATCAACGGTTTCGGTAGCGTGCAATTCCTCTTCAATTCGGCAGGCGCGGCGATAAGGCGCGCGAAATTCCTCGAAGTCGACGACGATCTCTTCGACAAAACCTTCGACCTCAACGTCAAAGGCACCCTCTATCCGATGCAGGCCTTGCTCCCGCACATGCTCGCCAACAAATTTGGGGTGATCATCAACATGGGCAGCATGTCGCACCGCCGCGGCGGACCCGGTTCCTCGGTGCATTACGCAGCGGCCAAGGGCGCCGTGGTGACCATGACTATGGGCGTAGCGCGCGAGTTCGCGACCCAAGGCATTCGCGCGCTGTCGATTTCGCCTGGGCCGGTGAAAACGCCATTCCAGACTGCCGCCAGCAGTTCACCGGAGCTGGTGCAGCGGTTTCTCGAGGACGTGCCGATGAAACGCTTCGCAGAA
This sequence comes from Pseudolabrys sp., assembly GCA_035689725.1. Taxonomy (GTDB): domain Bacteria; phylum Pseudomonadota; class Alphaproteobacteria; order Rhizobiales; family Xanthobacteraceae; genus Pseudolabrys. Next base: position 6,465 of record DASSLE010000564.1, on the reverse strand, counting down.
CCAGAGGAAATCGGCGAGCTGGTATTGTTCATGTGCTCGGATGCCTGCGAATTCATGACCGCGGATACTGTCTACGTGAACGGCGGCGGTGGCTGGCGTTGATCAGGTTGTCGCAATCCAGATACCGGCGACGACCGCGGCCAGGCCTGCGATCAGGTTGAGACCGATCCCCTCGCCGATTGCGAGCGCCCCTACCATAGAAGCAAACACCGGATTGACCGTGATGGTGATCGCGGTCTTGGTCGGGCTTGTACGCGAAAGCGCGAATACCCACAAGATGAACGCGCCTGCGCTCCCGATCACACCGAGGTAAGCGATTGCCAGCCATTGCGATCGATTGAAATGCTGGGCAGCCTCGAATCCATGAATTGCTAGCGACCACACCAGCAGCCCGAGCGCTGCGGTACCCATGCCGGCCGTCAGGAATGTAAGCGGATCGGAGCGTGCAATAAACGGCCGCGACCAGACGTTGTAAAAAGACATGCACAAAGTGGCCGCGAGCATCACCAGTTCGCCGCGCCAGGCGCCCGCCGGTGCATCGGCCAATCCCAGCATCAGTGCGAGAAACACGCCGGCCATTGCGACAAGCACGCCCGCGCTCTTTCGCGCCGTGATCTTCTCAATGCCGAGCACAGCGCCGACTAGCATGGTCGTCAAAGGCATTGTGGAAAGCGTCAGGGCACCACGCGCCGCCGTAGTGTAACTGTAGGCGAAATTAAATAGCACCGAAAACGCGAAGAAAAACAGAATGCCGAGCAGCGCGACCGCGATCCAGTCGCGCCCTTGCGGCCAGCGGCCTTTCACGAAGAACGCAATCGGCAGCAGGATCAAAAAGCCGGTGCCGAAGCGGAACACGCCGAGTGTCACCGGATCAGTGGCGTGAATCACAAATCGCGTTGCACCGCCGGCGACGCCGCCGATCGCGCTCGACGTGATCGCAGCAAGAACGCCGACATGGTCACGGGTCATAACTATACTTTCAGAGGATCACCAATATGGCGACGACAGATACCACGGCCGCGGCACCTGGAAAGACCAAGCTCGCGCAAGCGTTCAAAAAGCCTCTGAATCCTCTCGATTCATAGGCTTTGATTGCCCGGCCCTTAAGCGTCAAACTGTCAATTGGGAGGGCGTAATCATGAAAATGAAGCATGCTGTCATTATTGGCGTATCAGCTATAGCGGCATTGGCGTGTGCACCATTTGAGATCGCGGCGAATGCAAAAGGCGGAGCCGAAATGCATTCGTTCCATTTTGGAAAATACTTTCGGCCAACACATCACCACAGGAACTTTAATAATCAGTGGCCGTTGTGGGGCTACGGCGGAGTTTACGCAATGCCGCCCTACGATTTGTCCTATGACGGCAACTATGCTAAGCGAAACCTCGCGTTTGTGTCTCAACTACTGGCCCCGCTCAGCTGCCAACACAGCAAGGAGATCAAGACTGTCCCTGCAGAAGGTGGAGGCACCCGCGAGATCACGATCACACGTTGCTGACTGGCACCGCGCGACCGTTCAGCGCCACGACGGGAGATTTCGAGCAAGTAAGGAGGATTTGGGCGTCGTCACACCGGCAAATTATCGTGCTTCCTTGCCGGCATCTCCACATGCTTGTTCTTCAACATCGCCAGTGCGCGCGCGATGCGGCGCCGCGTGGAATGCGGCATGATCACGTCGTCGATATAGCCGCGCTCGGCGGCAGCGAATGGTGACAGAAAGCGATCCTCATATTCTTTTGTCCGCGCGGCGATCTTCTTCGGGTCATCCATGTCCGCGCGAAAAATGATCTCCACCGCCCCTTTTGCGCCCATCACCGCGATCTGTGCGGTCGGCCAGGCATAGTTGACGTCGCCGCCTACGTGTTTGCTTGCCATCACGTCATAAGCGCCACCGAAAGCCTTGCGCGTGATCACGGTAATCAGCGGCACCGTGCACTGGCTGTAGGCGAACAACAGCTTCGCACCGTGCTTGATCAGCCCGCCATATTCCTGGTCGGTGCCGGGCAGAAAGCCAGGCACGTCCACGAAAGTGACGATGGGAATGCCGAATGCATCGCAGAAGCGCACGAAACGTGCCGCCTTGCGCGAGGCATCGCTGTCGAGCACGCCGGCGAGCACCATGGGCTGATTGGCAACGAAGCCGACCGTGCGGCCGGCGATGCGGCCGAAGCCGGTGACGATGTTTTTCGCGAAAGCCGCGGACAGCTCAAAAAAATCGCCCTCGTCCACCACCTTCAGGATCAGCTCCTTGATGTCGTAAGGCTTGTTGGGATTGTCAGGCACCAGCGTGTCGAGCGATTCATCGATGCGGTCGGATTCGTCATAGGCCGGCCACTCCGGCACGCCGCTTTCATTGTTGGCGGGCAGAAAGTCAATTAGCCGGCGCATTTGAAGGAGACACTCGACGTCATTCTCGAAGGCGCCGTCGGAGACGCCCGACTTGGTGGTGTGAACCGAAGCGCCCCCGAGTTCCTCGGCAGTGACGACCTCATTGGTCACTGTTTTCACCACGTCGGGGCCAGTGACGAACATGTATGAGGTGTCGCGCACCATAAAGATGAAATCGGTCATCGCGGGCGAATAGACATCGCCGCCGGCGCAGGGCCCCATGATCACGCTGATCTGCGGAATAACGCCGGAAGCGATGCCATTGCGCTTGAACACCTCGCCATAGCCGCCGAGGGCAGCGACGCCTTCTTGGATGCGCGCGCCGCCGGCATCGAACAGGCCGATGATCGGGCAGCGCGCCTTCATCGCCATGTCCTGCACCTTAATGATCTTCTGCGCATGCGTCTCCGAGAGCGAGCCGCCAAACACGGTGAAATCCTTGGAGAAAAAATAAACCGCGCGGCCGTTCACCGTGCCCCAGCCAGTGACAACGCCGTCACCGGGGATTTTCGACTTTTCCATGCCAAATTCGTTGGAGCGGTGCTCGACGAACATGTCGAACTCCTCGAACGAGCCCTTGTCGAGCAACAATTCGATGCGCTCGCGGGCGGTGAGCTTGCCACGCTTGTGCTGGGCCTCGATGCGCGCCTTGCCGCCGCCGAGGCGGGCCTCCTCGCGCCGCTTCTCGAGTTTGTCGAGGATGTCTTTCATGGGATAGAGCCCCTGCTCGCGCAAAATCCAGCTCGGAAGAGGGATAGCATGGGCCGCGGCTGATTTCTCCTTGTCGTCACCGGGCTTGTCCCGGTGACCTCACTTAGGTTGGCAAAGGCCCGCCCTCCTAAGCGGGATGGCCGGGACAAGCCCGGCCACGACAAAGGCGAGGCTTGGCACCGCCCTTAAAGCCTGCTTACAAGCCCCCATGAGTGAACCGCAGACCGCCGCCGAACTTATCCAGCAGGGCCTCGTCCACCACCGGGCGGGCCAGTTGTCGCTCGCCATGGACCGCTATACGCAGGTGCTGCGCAGCGACCCGCGCAACGCCGACGCGCTCTATTACATCGCTGTGGTCGCCTGCCACGAAGGCCAGTTCCAGCAGGGCATCGATCTCGCACGCCGCTCGCTGGCGTACCGGTCGGGGCAGGCGCGCGCGCACAACCTCATCGGTCAGGCGCTGCACCGGATGGGCAAGGTCAGGGACGCGCTTGAAAGTTTCGATAACGCGATCGAGTGCGACGCCAATTTCGCAGACGCCTATGGCAACCGCGCGAATATGTTAAGCGAGCTTGGCCGCAACGCTGAGGCGCTATCGAGCTTCGACCGCGCAGTCGCACTCAACCCCAATTCGCCGGGCGACTGGCTCAACCGCGGCGCCACCCTGCACGCCGCCGGCCGCGCAGAGGAAGCGATCACTAGCTACGACAAAGCGATCGCGCTCGATCCTGATTTCGGCGTGCCCCACTGCAACCGTGCCCACGCGCTTTTCGACCTCGGCCGCGACCCGGAGGCGATCGCCGGTTACGACCAAGCTATCGCGCTGGAGCCGAAATTTGCCGAGGCCTATCTCGGCCGCGCGCTTGTCTTAAAGAAGCTCGCGCGGCTGGAGGAAGCGCTCGTCAACGTCGACAAGGCGATCGAGCTCAAGGGGGAAGTGGCCAAGATGCACGAAGCGCGCGCCAGCCTGCTGCGTTCGCTCGGACGCGAGGACGACGCGCGTGCGGCCGACGCCAGGGCTGCGGAGCTCGATACAAAAAAGCGTGAAGCGAGCCAAGCCACGCCATGATGTCGTCGGCTGTGATCGGGATTCCGCGTATCCTTCTGCGTGCAGAAGGGGCCACGCTTTTCGTTGTCGCCGCCATTCTCTATGCGAGAGTCGGTGAATCCTGGTGGCTGTTCGCTATCTTGTTTCTCGCACCCGACTTCAGCTTCCTTGGCTATCTCGGCGGCGCACGCACCGGCGCGGTCGCCTATAACGCGGCGCATACGCTGATTGGGCCGCTGCTGCTCGCCACCGCCGGCTTGTTACTGCCTTTCTATATTCTTATTCCGCTCGCGCTGATCTGGGTCGCGCATATCGGCTTCGACCGCCTGCTCGGCTATGGGCTGAAATACGCAGCAGGGTTCGGCTTCACCCATCTCGGTCACATCGGGCGTGCGTCAACCGACGTGGCGTAGCACTGCCACTGCCGCCTGAAATTCGGCAAAGCGAAGTGCGCGGCGTTCCAGCGCGAGCTCATCGCGGCCCCATTGCGACATCTGCCAGTCCTCGTCCACATGCGCGGCCGCCCAAGCCGCATCGGCGACGAGCGCGTGATGTGCGAGCGCCAACGCCAGCAGGCCGGAGCCGGTGAGCGTCGTGATCGATGACACCGCACCGAGCCGCCACGGCTCGATGGGTATCGCCGCACGCGCAACGGCGACTGCTTCGTGTGGTTGCGGCACATACACGACGCCTTGCGCCAGCACGAAGCGCGCGCCGAACTGTTCTCGCGCCCAGGCGAGCACCGGGTCCCAGGCTTGCGCTTGCTTCTCGATCAGGCCGGCGGGTGCTTCGGCACGGTAGAACAGCAAATCAGTGCCAAGATATTTTGCGACCTCGTCTGCGACCGGCTGCGGCGTTTCGCTAACCGCGTCGATCACCGCATTGGCAAGCCGCGTGAGTGGCATGCGCGCAGGATCGATCACATCGGCTTGCGCATCCCATTCCGCGGCGATGGCCTGCGCGAGGGCGCGCGAGGGCGCCGCAAGTGCGCGCCGTGATGGCGTCAAAACAGGTTTGCCGTCGAGCAATATTGCGACACCGCGCTCGCCGGCATCGCCTGTGTGCGTCTGATTGTAAAAACGCTGCCGCGGGCGTGGCCGCACTGCGCGCCGCGCCGCTTCGGTCGGATCGAGCGGCTGGTTTTCGAAAATCTCGGTGAAAATCTCGCGCATTGGGATTGCTTTTGTGCGGCGCAATATGACCGGAACTAATCCCCTAAATGTCAATCCAGAACCGGAATGTTAAGGGCTCGATTGCCATGCTAACGCCTCTTTCAAGGAGCGAAAAACCTCACGAAGGCTTGTGGTTGATAGGCCCCAGCCATGACGGAAGGATAAGTAGCCTTGCGGGATTCTACCCAATATTATCCGCCCTCGGATTCGTGCCGAAAACAAGGCCGAACGAGGGGAAACGGAGCCGTTAGAGGCTGTGACGCGACGCCATTTTAGTTGTACGGAGTAGCGGGGCGCGTTTTCGAGGAAGCAATGAAGACTACCGACATTTCTGCGCCTGACTACTTCCACAAGGTCGTGGACTGCCAATGGGCTTGCCCGGCGCATACGCCCGTTCCCGAATATATCCGACTGATCGCGCACGGCCGCTATTCCGACGCCTACATGATTAATTGGCGTTCGAACGTGTTTCCGGGAATTCTCGGCCGCACCTGCGACCGCCCCTGCGAGCCGGCCTGCCGGCGCGTCCGCGTGGAGAAGGAGCCGGTGGCGATCTGCCGCCTGAAAAGAGTGGCAGCCGATTACAAGGATGACATTCGCGATCGATTGCCGAAGCCGGCGGCGAAGAAAAACGGCAAGCGCATCGCGCTGGTCGGCGGCGGCCCGGCCTCCCTCACCGTCGCCCGCGATCTCGCCCCACTCGGCTACCATTGCGTGGTGTTCGATAGCGACCCCAAAGCCGGCGGCATGATCCGCACGCAGATTCCGAAATTCCGTTTGCCGGATTCCGTGATTGACGAGGAATGCGGCTACATTCTTGATCTCGGCGTCGAATTCCGCGCCGGCAAGCGCATCGACAGTTTGAAGGCGTTGCTAGCGGAAGGGTGGGGCGCGATCTTTGTTGGCTCCGGCGCGCCGCGCGGGCGCGACCTCGACATTCCGGGTCGCCACGAAGCCGCCAAGAACATCCATATCGGTATCGACTGGCTGTCGTCGGTCTCATTCGGTCACATCTCGAAAATCGGCAAGCGCGTTGTTGTGCTTGGTGGCGGCAATACCGCCATGGATTGCTGCCGCTCCGCCCGCCGCCTCGGCGGCGAACAGGTGGACGTGGTGGTGCGCTCGGGCTTTGAGGAAATGAAGGCG
>DASSLE010000563.1:0-5435 GCA_035689725.1 Pseudolabrys sp. | reverse complement strand
CGCACTCGGCCTGGCCGACAGTGCGACGCCGCATGCGCTGCGCCATTCCTTCGCGACCCATCTTCTGGCGCGCGGCGGTGACCTACGGGCCATTCAGGAACTGCTTGGCCACGCCTCGCTTTCGACGACACAGATCTATACTGCCGTCGATGCCGACCGCTTGCTGGAAGTCTATGCGAGTGCGCATCCGCGCGCACAATAAGACCGCCGAACCTGCCTCTTGCACTCTCCCGCGCTCTGCTATCATCGTAACCGCGGGTCGAATGGAGGGGCTAATGAGCGCACATGAAAACCTGGAGCACGCCGAACATGCCGAGCATGCGGCACATTCCAACAAGAAGATTGCGCTACTTATTGCGGTATTGGCGCTGTTTCTGGCGTTCTCGGAGACGCTGGGCAAGAGCGCGCAGACGGCCGCGATCGCCGATAATATCAAATCGTCCGATACCTGGAATTTCTTTCAGGCCAAAACCATTCGGCAAACTTCGTTGCGCATAGCGGCAGAGGGACTGACCGCGCAATTACCCTCGATAACCAATGACGAGGCGAAGGCGGCAATTGCCAAACAGATCGAGGCCTGGCGCAATACCGTTACCCGCTACGAGTCAGATCCGAAGGAAAACGATGGCCGCAAAGAGTTGCGGGCCGTGGCGGAAAAACTTGAGCACGACCGCGATACCTCGCTGGCGCGCTACCATCAATACGAATTCGCGTCGGCCGCATTCCAGATCGGCATCGTGCTGGCCTCAGCGCAAGTCATCACCGGAATAGCTGCGCTTGGCTGGTTGTCCCGCCTCGTCGGTGTGTTCGGCCTTGGCTTCATGGCACTTGGCTTATGGGCGCCACACGCGCTCCAACTGGCCGGACATTAAGTCACGTCAGGCCGGTCGGTTGCGGTAGGCACGGCGCAGCCGCATCAGGCGGCGGAAGGTGCGTCGGGCGCGCTCCGGTCTGAACATCCAGATGATTTTGCGAATGCGGGCGCGAATCGGCGCGGTTTGCACATAGGCCCAGCCGCGCGCCCACATGACCCAGTCGTACATTCGCCGGAACCAGGATATCTGCAACAATTTCTCGCGCGTAGCGTCGAACACGAATGCCGTGACGCCAAGGCCAATAAGCTTCGCGAGCACCAGCACCACAATGGTGGCGAGCCAATTACCCGTGGCGATGAAATAAACCTCAAAAAATTTCAGCGGCAACACGACGATAAGCGGGACGACGAAAACCACCAACGCGGCGTATGGCGGCAGATCTTCAATACACTGCGCAACCGCGATTTTGATCTTGCTCCACGGCAAGAGATTGACGACGCGCGCGACAATGGGTTCGAGGTGATCCCACAACCACGCTTCTAGCAGAAGTAGCAGTGCGAGGATGACCCACAGCGGTCGGAATACGTTGCGGCGCATAAGAAAAAAATATAGGCGCATGCGCTGGCGTAAGTAAGGCGAGCTATCGGGTCAGACCCTGTTGTCCTCGCCAAATGCGGAACGGGCGAGTTCGGGACCTATGCTCCCCAACGCATTGATAAACTGCGTGGTTTGTCGTCCGGCCTTCGCGGGGGATGACAGAAAGCCGCAGCGGTCGCGTTACGATCTCACACGTCCGCCGTCGACGTTGAGGGTCTGGCCGGTAATGAAGGCGGCGTCGTCACTGGTCAGGAACGACACCGCGCCGACCAGATCGTCGGGCACTTCTACGCGTTTGATCGCCTGCATTTGTGCGACGGCAGCAAATTCCTCGTCCATGGTCTTAAAGCCGGGACGCGGCGTCCGCACCAGAGTGCCGGGCGAGCGGGTCAGGCCCGGCGCGATCGCGTTGACCGTTATGCCGTCGGCTGCGAGGTCGGTAGCGAGTGCGCGAGTGAAGCCCACTATCCCGCCTTTGCTCGCGACGTAATGCGCAAAGCCGGTCACCACCGAGCCTAGTGTGCTTGAGGCCATGTTGACGACGCGGCCCCACTTGCGCGCGCGCATGCCGGGCACGAACGCGGCTGTAACCAGGAAGGTGCCATCGAGATTGACCGAGAGAACCTTGCGCCAGTCCGCGAAGCTCATCTCCGGGAAATTCTTTTGCGGGAAGATGCCGGCGCAGTTGACCACGATATCGACGTGACGGAATTTATCATGCACCTGTTTGGCCATGGCGGCAATCGACGCTTCCGATGACACGTCGCAGGTCACGGCGAGTGCCTGGCGGCCGGCAGCCTCGATCAGCTTCACGGTGTCCTTACCGTCGGCAAGATCGGCAATCGCCACATGCACGCCGTCCTCTGCCAGCCGCTTGGCGAAGGCCTGTCCAATACCGTTGGCACCGCCGGTGATGACGGCGACTTTGTCTTTGTGGCCTCTGCCCATTAAGTTTCCCCCTGCGAAAGTTGTTTGGCGCGTTGAATCCATCATTTGCCATCACCGGGTCGCGCGCAAGCGCGCGTCCCCCGTGATCCCGCTTAGGGACACACCCTTCCTGTAAGCAAGATGGCCGGGACAAGCCCGGCCATGACAAGAAGAACATTCGAGCTGGCGCGCTATATGTGAATCGCGCGTTTGGCGACCGCCATGGCCGCCTCCTTCACTGCCTCGGGCAGCGTCGGATGCGCATGACAGGTGCGGGCGATGTCTTCGGCTGACGCGCCAAACTCCATTGCGATCACAGCTTCGGCGATCATGTTGCCGGCGTCGGCGCAGATGAGATGCACACCGAGCACGCGATCGTTTTTCGCATCAGCCAAAATTTTCACGAAACCGTCGGTGGTCAGGTTCACCTTGGCGCGACCGTTGGCGGTGAAGGGAAACTTGCCAACATTGTAGTTGATGCCGGCGGCCTTCAGTTCTTCCTCAGATTTTCCGACGGTCGCGATCTCCGGATAGGTGTAAACTACGTTCGGAATTGCATCGTAGTTCACGTGCCCGGCCTCTCCGACAAGGATTTCGGCGAGCGCCACGCCTTCGTCCTCGGCCTTGTGGGCCAGCATCGGACCGGCAATCACGTCACCGATAGCCCAGATGCCGGGTAGGTTGGTCGCGTAATAACGATCGACAACAACGCGGCTCCGCTCATCGAGCTTCACGCCGATCTCCTGAAGGCCAAGACCTGCTGTGTAAGGCACGCGGCCAATTGCAACGAGCACCACGTCGGCTTCCATGGTCTCCGCAGTGCCACCTTTTGCCGGCTCGATGGTCGCCTTCAGCCGTTTGCCGGATGAATCGACCCCCATCACCTTTGACGACAATTTGAACGTCATGCCCTGCTTTTCGAGCGCGCGCTGCGCCTGACGGCGGACCTCGCCGTCCATCCCGGGCAAGACGCCATCGAGAAATTCCACCACCGTCACTTGTGCGCCGAGCCGTCGCCAGACCGAGCCCAGTTCGAGCCCGATCACTCCCGCGCCAACGACGAGCAAATGTTTCGGTACCTCGGACAGCGACAAAGCACCCGTGGATGAAACAACGCGCTTCTCGTCGATCTCGATCCCATTCAAGCGCGCCACATCGGAGCCAGTGGCGATGATGATGGATTTGGCTTCCAGCGTCTGGGTCTTCCCGTCGGCACCTTTCACTTCGACTTTGCCAGGCGCAGCAATACGGCCGGCACCGTGGAATGAATCGACTTTGTTTTTCTTGAACAGAAAATCGACGCCCTTGACGTTGCTGTCGACGCCCTGGTCCTTGAACGTCATCATCGCCTTGAGATCGAGCTTCGGCGCACTGACGCCGATGCCCATCTTGCTGAATGTGTGGCCCGCCTCCTCGAATAATTCCGACGCGTGCAGCAGTGCCTTCGATGGAATGCAGCCGACATTGAGGCAGGTGCCGCCATGCGTGGCACGCTTCTCGACTACCGCGGTTTTCAGGCCGAGCTGCGCCGCGCGCACGGCGCAAACATAGCCGCCAGAGCCGGTGCCGATGACGATGAGGTCGTAGGCCATACGCTTACAAGTCCAGCACGATCCGCGCCGGGTCCTCCAAACCTTCCTTCACTCGCACCAGAAAGGTGACCGCGTCACGGCCGTCGACGATACGATGATCATAGGAGAGCGCGAGATACATCATCGGCCGCGCCTCGATTTTGCCGCTGACGACCACCGGCCGTTCCTGGATCTTGTGCATGCCGAGAATGCCCGACTGCGGTGCGTTCAAGATTGGTGTCGACATCAGCGAGCCGTAGACGCCGCCATTCGAAATCGTGAAGGTTCCGCCCTGCATGTCTTCAATCTTGAGCGAACCGTCGCGCGCGCGCCGTCCGAGGTCGGCGATGGTCTTCTCGATTTGGGCAAGCGACATGTGGCTAGCTTCGCGCACCACTGGAACAACCAGGCCCTTCTCGGTACCGACGGCGACGCCAATGTGATAATAATTCTTATAAACGATATCAGTGCCGTCGATCTCGGCATTGACGGCGGGAATTTCCTTCAACGCCTGGATGCAGGCGCGGACAAAGAAGCCCATAAAGCCCAGCTTCACGCCGTGCTTCTTCTCGAACAGTTCCTTGTACTGATTGCGCATATGCATCACTGCGCTCATGTCGACCTCATTGAAGGTCGTAAGCATGGCGGCGGTGTTCTGCGCATCCTTCAGACGCCGCGCGATGGTCTGACGCAGCCGCGTCATGTGCACGCGTTCTTCACGCGCTGCATCGTCAGCGGGCGACGGCGCGCGCATCTGCACGGCAGTGGCGGCGACCGGCGTGGGCGCCGCCGCGGCGCGCTCGATCGCCGCCATCATGTCGCCCTTGGTGACCTGCCCGTGCAAGCCAGTGCCGGCAATCTTGGAAACGTCCATGCCACTTTCCGCTGCCATCTTACGCACCGACGGCGGCATCGGCATTTCCACCTTCATCATCGGGGCCGCTGGTGCCGGCACGGGCTTCGGCGGCTCAACCGGTTTGGCGGCGGCAGAAGTAGCCGCCTTCGGTACCGCTGCACCTTCCTTGATCTGCCCAAGCAGCGCGCCGACGGCGACCGTATCGCCGTTCTTCACCGCTATATCGGCGAGCACACCGGCGGCTGGCGCGGGCACTTCCAGCGTGACCTTGTCGGTTTCGATTTCGACCAACGGCTCATCCACCGCTACCGCGTCGCCGGGTTGCTTGAACCATTTGCCGACGGTCGCTTCGGTCACAGATTCGCCGAGGGTGGGCACGCGGATGTCAGCCATGAGATCCTACCTTGGTCGCGGTCCGTCACCCTGAGGAGCGAGCGCAAGCCGAGCCTCGAAGCGTGATGGCCCTATTGTGCCCGTCATCCTTCGAGGGCGACCTTCGGTCGCCACCTCAGGATGACGGAAAGAGTTTCATCCAAGCGCCTCTTCGAGGAATTGCTTGATCTGCGCCAGGTGCTTCGAAATCTGACCGACGGCCGTCGATGCCGAGGCCGGTCGCCCCGCATAGCGCATGGTGCGATGCTTGGCGCCGATCTGATTGAGAATCCATTG
>DASSLE010000562.1:0-8209 GCA_035689725.1 Pseudolabrys sp. | reverse complement strand
CCGCGCGAAGCTCTCTGAGTCAATGAAGTGGCTGGATTCCCGCTTACGCGGGAATGATCGGCGTGGTGCTCAATTCACCAGATCCACGTCGAGGATCGGCAATTCCAGAATATAGGACCGGCGGCCTTTCTCAACTTCCAGGAACAACACCGCGATGAATTCATCGCCGATATAAACTTCGAGTGAATCGGTCTTTTTCGGGCGCGGTACCACGCGAATATTTTCGTTGTCGAATTTGTGCCGGAGATAGGCGTTGAGCGTTGGCACAGGCTGGATACTTGGGTCGTTGCCGACCTGGATGACCATCCGGAAATTGTACGACCGCTCACCATCCTCATCGTCGACGGTGAGTTCACCGAGATCGTCCTCGCCGACGAAAATCTCAGCGGTATCCGAGCCCTTCGGTACCACGCGAATATTCGCGTTGCCGAACAGCTTCTTGAGATAGCCGTCGAGTTGTCTGACTTCCTGGACGTCCAACGGGCCGCTCCTGTCTTAAGGCAACGTCTCCTTGCCCGATCGGGCGGCCCGATGCAAGCGTGTCATCCGTCGAGCATGATGCCGTAAAGCATCTGATCCATGGCGCGCGAGGGTTCTGGGCAACCTGCTTCACCAACGACCTTGGCTGGCACGCCGGCGACAGTGACATTGTTCGGTACCGGCTTAATGACAACCGAGCCGGCGGCGATGCGCGCGCAATGCCCAACTTCGATATTGCCGAGGATCTTGGCGCCCGCGCCGATCATCACGCCGCGGCGGATTTTCGGATGACGGTCCTCATGCTCCTTGCCAGTGCCGCCGAGCGTGACATCGTGCAGGATCGAAACATCATCCTCGATTACCGCAGTTTCGCCGACCACAAGACCGGTGGCGTGGTCGAGGAAGATCCCGCGCCCGATTTTCGCCGCCGGATTGATATCGCATTGGAATACCGACGAGGCACGGCTTTGCAAATAGAGCGCAAAGTCCTTGCGGCCTTTGCCGTAGAGCCAGTGCGCCAAACGATGCGTCTGGATGGCGTGAAAACCCTTGTAATAGAGAACCGGCTCGATGAAGCGGCTGGTGGCCGGATCGCGGTCGACGGTGGCGACAATGTCGGCACGGAAGGCCTCGCCGAGCGTCCGCTGATCCTCGAGCGCGTCGTCATAGGCTTGGCGGATCAGGTCGGCCGACACATCCGCATGGGCGAGGCGCTGGCTGACCCGGTGAGCGATCGCGGCTTCGAGCGCGTCGTGATGGAGAATGTTTTCGTAGATGAAGGTGGCGAGCTCCGGCTCGCGGCGCGCCACATCCTCCGCTTCGCTGCGGATGCGCGCCCAGACCGGATCGACCTTACCGAGGCCCCGTACGGGCCGTGCCTGATATTGAGCCATACGCAAGTTCTCCCGGCACCTCTCGGATCCCCTAGATAGGTCTTTTATCACAATTTCGAAGCCACAAAGAGAGTGCTGCAAAGCGCCCGGCGCATGGCTCATCCGCGTTGGTTAAGAAAGTCGATAACGCCGGCCTTATAAACCTTGTCGCCAACCGCAAACATATGGTCACGGTCCGTTATAGCGAGGGCGCGCGCCCCCGGAATAAGCGCGGCCAATTCATGGGCACTGCCGGCAACCTGGTCTCTCGTTCCGACTGCAACCAATACCGGCACACGGATGCCCGCCACCTCGGCGCGGCTCAATGTCTGCCGCGAGCCGCGAATGCAGGCTGCGAGTGCGCGCAAGTCCGACTTCGTTTGTTCGGCGAAGATACGAAACATGCGACCGGTCGGATCTCGCACATCGGTGATCGACGGCACCTCCAGCGATTCAGCGATGCTCTCGGGCAGGCCAATGCCTTTCACCAGCCGAATACCGAGACCACCGAAAATCGCGGAGCGCACGCGCGATGGATGTTTGATTGTGAGGAACGCCGTGATGCGCGCGCCCATCGAATAGCCCATTACGTCGGCGCGTTCGAGCTTCAGATGATCAAGCAGAGCACAAACATCCTCAGCCATTGTAGCGCTGTGATAGGAGGAAGGATCGTAGAGCTTGCTGGAAGCACCGTGTCCGCGGTTATCGAGCGCAATCACGCGCCGGCCGTCGCTCGTTAGCGTCGTGACCCAGCCGGGCAACACCCAGTTCACTTCCTTGGTGGAGGCGAAGCCGTGGACCAACACAATCGGCTCGCCGTCACCCTCGTCGAGATAGGCGATCTCGACCTCGCCGTTCTTGAATCGTGACATGCGTGGGTTTTACCTGCGAACGGGCGCGTCGGCATAGCCCTAGGCATCGCACGCCCGGCTCGCTATGGTGCCCCGGAATTTGCGCGCTCCGCGCGGCAGTATGAGGATCTTCCATGGTGGAACACGTCGTCCCCCACTTTCATAACGAACCAGGCGTGCCGGTAATCGAGATCGGCGCCAAGGAATTCATGTGCATTGGTGCGACACCACCGCACGATCATCCGCATGTGTTCCTCGACATGGGCGAGGGAAAAGAAATCATCTGTCCCTACTGCTCGACTCTCTACCGCTTCGATCCGGCGCTTAATTCGCATGCGGCCCGCCCGCCGCAATGCGCATTGCCGCATTCCGCTGCCGCCTGATCTTATTCGGGACCTTTGGCCATGGCGCCCGCGCGTCATGTTATCGTCGCCGGTGCCGGCATTGGCGGGCTGACGGCTGCGCTGGCGCTGGCACGCGCTGGCATGCGCGTGACCGTATTCGAGCAAGCAGAGAAACTGGAAGAGGCCGGCGCTGGGCTTCAGCTTTCGCCCAATGGGAGCCGCGTCTTGATCGCTCTCGGACTGCGTGAGCGTCTCGCATCGGTTGCCGTCGCGCCACAGGCAATCCGGATTATGGCCGGTGGCTCCGCTCGCGAGATTGTTCGTATTCCGTTGGGTGACGAAGTTGAGCGCCGGTACGGTGCCCCTTATTGGTCGCTCCATCGCGGTGATTTGCAATCGGCGTTGGTTGATGTCGCACAAAAAGAACTCGACGTGGCGCTTGGGCTCGGTGTTCGGGTCGAGGATTTCGCCCGCCACGTCAAAGGTGTCAGTGTCGTTGCCAAACGCGGCACCCAGGTTCTCGACGAACGCGGCATCGCGTTGATCGGTGCCGATGGCATCTGGTCGAGTGTCGCCGCGCGCTTGCACCGTCATCAGCCGCCAACTTTCCGCCACCGCACAGCCTGGCGCGCGCTTATCTCAGCTGATGCCGTGTCGGCAGAATTCCGCCAGCCATTGGTTCACCTCTGGCTCGGGCATGACGCCCATCTCGTGCATTATCCTGTGAGGGCCGGTCGCCTTATCAACATCGTCGGCATCGTTCACGACGAGTGGAACAAGACAGGCTGGTCGGCGTCCGGTGACCGCACTGAAATGTTGCGCCATTTTGAGCGCTGGGCCTGGTCGGAGAAGGCGCGCGCGCTCATCGCAATTCCCGACCGTTGGCTGAAATGGGCACTGTACGACCGCAAGGTGCCTTTCCGCGCGGGCAAGCTACCCGTGACGCTGATCGGGGACGCCGCCCACCCGATGCTGCCATTCCTCGCGCAGGGCGCCGGGATGGCCATCGAGGATGCTGCGGTGGTGGCCGACATGCTGGGCAAATATCTCGATGACCCCTCCGACGCGCTGCGCGCTTACGAGGGCGCGCGCTGGCACCGCACCATGCGTGCCCAACAATTTTCTCGGCGTCAGGGCCACATCTATGGGCTGACGGGACCGGAGGCGTTCGTTCGCAATCTGGCAATGCGGGCGATGGGCGGAGAAAAACTGCGCGCCCGTTACGATTGGCTCTATAGTTGGCGCCCGCCCGAGCGTTACGAGAGTCAAAAAGAATGATGTTTCCTTCGACCGTCGCCGGCAGCCTGCCGAAACCGTCCTGGCTCGCTGAACCAAACAAGCTGTGGCCGCAATGGCGGCTGCAAGGCGATGAACTAGCCGCAGCCAAGCTCGACGCCACGTTGCTTGCCGTCAAATGGCAGGAGGATGCGGGCATCGACATCGTCTGCGACGGAGAGCAGTCGCGTCAGCATTTCGTCCATGGTTTTCTGGAATTCATCGATGGCATTGACTTCGCACACAAGGTCGAGATGGGAATCCGTGCCGACCGCTACAAAGCCATGGTGCCGGTGGTGCGCGGAGAACTCAAACTCAAGGGCCGGGTCCATCAGGCGGAAGCGCGTCACGCTCGCGCCCACACTCAGCGCAAGCTCAAGATCACGCTGCCGGGACCAATGACTATTTCCGACACGATTGCCGACGCGCATTACGGCGACAAGATTAAAATGGCGATGGCTTTCGCCGACCTGCTCAACAGGGAAGCGCGCGCGCTTGAAAAAGATGGCATCGACGTTATCCAGTTCGATGAACCGGCTTTCAACGTGTTCATGGGCGAAGTCGCGGGCTGGGGCATCGAGGCGCTGCATCGCGCCATTGACGGCCTTAAATGCACAACTGCCGTGCATATCTGCTACGGCTATGGCATCAAGGCCAACATCGACTGGAAGAATTCGCTCGGCGGCGAGTGGCGGCAATACAAGGAGATTTTTCCGGCACTGGCCAAAAGCCGCATCGGCCAGGTGTCGGTCGAATGCATCAATTCGCGCGTGCCATTAAAACTGTTGTCGTTGCTCGAAGGCAAGGACGTACTGATCGGGGTGATCGATGTGGCGAGCGATCAGGTCGAAACATCTGAGCGCGTGGCGCAGGTGATCGGCGAAGTCATGAAATTCGTGCCCAAGGAAAAAATCGTTGCCTGCACCAATTGCGGTATGGCCCCGATGCGGCGCGACATTGCGGAATTGAAGCTCTTAGCGCTCGGTCAGGGTGCCGCGCTGGCGCGTAAGAAATATGCATAACTTTCCGCTCGTCCTCGCGAAAGCGGGAACCCAGTGCTACTTGTAAATTGTGCAGCAAGCTCTGGATGCCCGCTTTCGCGCATGAGCGGCAGTTGGTAACTTCCGCTGAGCGCTACCGTGCAGCCCGTCCCATCACGTCCATCAGCTCGGCAACCTTGCGCCGCTGGTCAGCCTTGTTCCCGCTCTTGATCGCGTGGTTGACGCAATGCGCCACGTGATCGCGCAGGATTTCCTCCTCGACCCGGCGCAACGCAGCACGCACGGCGCCAATCTGCGTCACGATGTCGATGCAATAACGGTCGCCCTCGACCATACGAGCCAGGCCCCGCACCTGGCCTTCGATGCGATTGAGCCGCTTGAGAGTCGCCATCTTGCTGTCTTTTGCCATGGCGTCTATATACCCCCAGGGGGTATTTCAGGCAAGGTGCGAGCTTGACAGCAGAACATCACCATCATCACGAACGGCCTGCGGGTGGCGTGCCCGACCCCGTCTGCGGCATGACGGTCGATCCGCACACCGCCAAACACCGCGCCGATCATCGCGGCCACACTTTTTATTTCTGCTCCGCCGGCTGCCGCACCAAGTTCATCAGCGAACCGCAAAAATATCTCGGCGCACGTGAACCAAAACCCATGCGCGAAGGCGCCACCTACACTTGCCCGATGCATCCCGAGATCCGCCAGGCCGGACCCGGCTCGTGCCCGATCTGCGGCATGGCGCTTGAACCTGAAATCGCGGGCATCGAGACCGGACCCAATCCCGAACTCATCGACATGACGCGACGCTTCTGGATCGGCCTGGTGCTGACGCTGCCGGTCTTCACCCTTGAAATGGGCGCTCATGTCGTCGGCGCGCATAATTGGGTCGAACCGACGCTGTCGAACTACGTACAATTTGCCTTTGCGACGCCAGTCGTCTTGTGGACCGGCTGGCCGTTTTTCGTGCGTGGCTGGCAATCGCTCATTACCCGCAATCTCAACATGTTCACCCTGATCGCCATGGGCACCGGCGTGGCCTATGTCTACAGCCTCGCTGCCACGCTCGCGCCGGGAATTTTCCCGAATGCATTCCGCGGCCATGGCGGTGCGCCAGCTTCCTATTTTGAAGCCGCCAGCGTCATCACCGTCCTGGTGTTGATGGGCCAGGTATTGGAGCTGCGCGCACGTGAGGCGACTTCGGGCGCGATCCGCGCCCTGCTCGATCTTGCGCCAAAGACTGCGCGCCGCGTGAAGGATGATGGCAGCGATGAGGAAGTTTCGCTCGATGCCGTGAAGGCCGGCGATCACTTGCGCGTTCGTCCCGGCGACAAGGTAGCGGTGGATGGCGTCGTAATCGAAGGCCATTCCGCGCTCGATGAATCCATGGTCACTGGCGAATCCATGCCGGTTACCAAAGAAAAGGATTCTCGCGTTATTGGCGGCACGATCAACAAGAGCGGAAGCTTCATCATGCGTGCCGACAAGGTTGGCCGCGATACACTGCTGTCTCAAATCGTGCAGATGGTGGCAAGCGCACAGCGCAGCCGCGCGCCAATCCAGCGCCTCGCCGACCAGGTATCTGCCTGGTTCGTGCCGACCGTGATCGCAGTTGCCCTCCTCGCCTTCGCCGCCTGGGCGACTTTCGGCCCTGAACCGCGGTTCGCCTATGGACTGGTAGCGGCAGTGAGCGTGCTGATCATCGCCTGCCCTTGCGCGCTGGGGCTCGCTACGCCGATGTCGATTATGGTGGGCGTCGGCCGCGGCGCGCAGGCCGGTGTATTGATCAAGAACGCCGAAGCGCTCGAGCGCATGGAAAAGATCGACACCCTTGTCATCGACAAGACTGGCACGCTCACGGAAGGCAAGCCGAAGGTTGTGGCGGTTTCCTGCGCCTCCGGTTTCGATGAAGCGCAAGTGCTTCAGCTTGCGGCCAGCGTCGAGCGCGGCAGCGAGCATCCCTTGGCAGCAGCCATCGTCGCAGCTGCAGCGGAGCGCAAACTGGAGCTATCCCCGGCAGGAGATTTCAATGCACTCAGTGGTAAGGGTGTCGTCGGCACGGTCGACGGCAAACGACTTGCGCTCGGGAATGTCAGGTTTCTTGGTGAATTGAATATCGATACCTCCGCTATCGCTGCGGAAGCGGAACGCCTGCGCGCGGACGGCGCGACGGCTATCTTTCTTGCCGTAAACGGCAAGGCCGCGGGCGTCATTGCCATCGCCGACCCAATCAAGGAGACCACGCCCGACGCGCTCAGAGCCCTCGCGGCGGACGGCATTCGCGTTGTCATGCTCACCGGTGACAATCGCACCACGGCGCAGGCCGTCGCCCGGCGGCTCGGCATTGCGAACGTCGAGGCGGAAGTGCTGCCCGATCAGAAGAATGCCGTTGTCGAAAAACTGCGGTTTGAAGGCCGTGCGGTCGCCATGGCCGGCGACGGCGTTAACGACGCGCCGGCGCTCGCCGCTGCTGAAGTCGGCATCGCCATGGGCACCGGCGCCGATGTCGCGATTGAAAGCGCGGGCATCACCCTGCTCAAGGGTGACCTCAACGGCATCGTCAAGGCGCGCGTGCTGTCGGCGGCGGTGATGAGCAATATCCGGCAGAACCTGTTCTTCGCCTTCGTCTACAATGCCGCCGGCGTGCCGATCGCTGCCGGCGTGCTCTATCCGGTGTTCGGTTTGCTGTTGTCGCCAATCATCGCAGCCGCCGCGATGGCGCTGTCGTCGGTCAGCGTCGTCGGCAATGCGCTGCGGCTGCGCCGCGTCGCGCTTTAACTGCCAGGTATTTCAGCAGCGATAACACGCCGATGATGATAGCGATCATGCGGATGATCTGCTTCGCCCTACCGTCAATACCGGGCTATCAGCGGACAACCGAGTCGCTCGTGCGCCCACCAGGCACGAACTTGCAGTTCTTTTCGCCAGCGGTCTTGCGCAGCTGGTCCATTTCACCGCGTAATTGGAGATATTCTGGCCGGTAGGCCATGGCGCTCGCCAGCTGGCCGCCCGGACCCGCTTCGGCCTTCGCCATCAGCATTTCCAACTCATGCTGGCGGGTAAGAGTGGTCTGCGATGCGGTGGCAAGCTCCAGACAGCTGTAGAGGACATACTTGTCCGGCGGGACGAGGAATCGGCTGGCGGCTTCCTCGGAAGCGCAGCCGGAAAGCGCCAAGGCCGCGAGCGCGGCGATCGAACTCCGGAAGGTCCCCTGGTGAGTCATCGTAAAGGCGCTATTGTATAATTCTGGCATTGCAGTGGTGCAGACGCCAGCTGGCCCCGACTGGTCACGGCCTGACAGGAGCCTGTCGAAGAACCCGGTCCAGTTCAGCGGCAATGGCGACCGCTGCCGGGGTATCAGAATGCACACAGACTGTCGTCGCTTTGAC
>DASSLE010000561.1:0-3246 GCA_035689725.1 Pseudolabrys sp. | reverse complement strand
AGCCATATTCGCCGCCCCAGCCGAGGTTGCGCCGGTGGGCAAAGCCGCAGCGATACCAGCCGGCACCGTGCCAGCCATCGAAATAGAAACAATAGGGGCGGCCTTCGACGATGTAGACCGCGGCCTTTTGTATGACGTCGGTAGCATCGAGCGCAGGCTTCACTCCGGCGCCGATGTTGATCGACATGGCATCCCACTACTCGCGCTCAATGCGATGCCGCAGTGGTCGCGCACACGTAAAGTGATTTAAGCATTGCCTCCAAACGAAATTACATCGTATTTTTAAAGCACTAAAACCACTATTGCTCGTTGATATAAATCAACGCTCGTGCCCAAAGGGCGAGCGAAAGTAAATCCGCCTGAGCGGAACCGCCGCTGATGTACAGTGTTCACCTACTGGAATATTTGGGCAGGGTCTCTGAACTCCAAAAGAGGAGACGGTGATGGACTGGAACCGCATTGAAGGAAATTGGAAGCAGGTTAAGGGAAAGGTGAAAGAGAAGTGGGGCACTCTCACCGACGATGAACTCGATAAGATGAATGGTCGTCGTGACCAGTTAGAGGGAAAAATCCAGGAGCGCTATGGTATCGCCAAAGATCAGGCGAAGAAGGATGTAGATAACTGGTTTAGCTCATTGAAGTGGTAATGAGCGCGATCCAAACGAAAGGCCCAGTAGATAATTGGCCGACGAACAAAAGGCAAAGTAGACGCTCAACCAGATCGTACCGCCCGAGACGTCGGTGGAGCGCTCGATGAAAATCGCGCAAATTGCACCTCTCATCGAGAGCGTGCCGCCGCGGCTCTATGGCGGCACGGAACGAATTGTCTCCTATCTTACTGAGGAACTCGTCTCCCTGGGTCATGACGTGACCCTGTTCGCGAGCGGCGACTCCGTAACGTCGGCGCGTCTTGTCAGTTGCGCGACGACGGCGCTGCGACTCGATCCGAATGTGCGCGATCCGATTCCTTATTACATGTTGATGCTGGACCGGGTACGCGACTGTGCCGACGATTTCGACATTCTGCACTTCCACATCGACCAGTTCCATTTTCCGCTGTTTCGGCCGCTGGCCGGCCGCACTCTAACGACGCTGCACGGCCGGCAGGATCTGCCGGACCTGCGGCCTCTCTATTTCGGCTTCAATGAAATGCCGCTGGTCTCGATCTCCGACGCTCAGCGCGCGCCGATCCCTAACGCCAATTTCGTCGCTACCGTCTACCATGGGCTGCCGCTCGATCTGCACCAGCCGACGTTCAATCCGCGCGGCGGCTATCTGGCCTTCCTCGGGCGCATTTCACCGGAGAAGGGCGTCGATCGTGTGATCAAGGTGGCGCAGACGCTTGGCATCCCGCTCAAGATCGCGGCCAAAATTGATCGGGCGGACGAGGTCTATTTTCGCGAGCAGATCGCTCCATTGCTCGAAGGACCGGGCGTGCATTTCATTGGCGAAATCAACGAGCAACAGAAGACTGACTTCCTCGGCCAAGCCTTAGCTCTGATGTTTCTGATCGACTGGCCCGAACCATTCGGGCTGACCATGATCGAGGCGATGGCCTGCGGCACGCCGGTGCTTGCCTGCCGCCGTGGCTCGGTCGAGGAGGTAGTGGACGACGGATTGACAGGGTATATCGTCGACAGCATCGATGAGGCAATTGTGACCTTGCCGCGCGTCATGGCGCTGGATCGCCATGCGGTACGCCGGCGCTTTGAAGAGCGGTTCACCGCCAAGCGCATGGCAAAGGACTACCTGCGGGTGTACAAGTCGCTACTTGCGCGGGCGAATGTGAAGCTGGTCCCTCTGCACTCGACCGCTGCGGAGCTTGCCAACGAGCCGAATGACTCGGTGCATTGATAATCCCGGCGTCGCGGACCAAAACAGACGCGCCTGCTGACGTCGCCGAGTGGATCGGGGGCTCTGCGCCGACTAACCGCGGGACATCGCCAGGCGGCAGCGCTGAACCGCCGGATCCCGCCCGTTCATGAGGCGGAGGTACGCGACGGCACGCGCGGCCTCGGAGTGCGTTAGTGTCAGGGGAAGCCCAGCCCGATTGGCGAGTTCTCGGCACGCATCGGGAATGGGCACGCGCTGAACCTCGGCGCGTGAGGACAGAGCGATTAGCAGTAGAGCTATCACTGCGAGTGCGCGCGTCATGATTCGTACCTCGCAGACGGAGCGCCCTTCACTTCGCGGCATGCCCCGCGCCTCGCCGATGGCGAGCTTTAGTGACTCGACGGTGCCAGTCGTTTCCACATGGCCGTACGCCTTGCATAAGTGGTCAGCGCGTTCGTGAGGGATGCCTTGCTAGAATACAGGCACTCGTGTGCTTCGATTTTCTCGATTTGATGATCCGAAAAACCTTGCGACAGGAGCAGGTCCAGGCAGCTGGGAAAATCGTAAAGGAATGCACCCCCTGCACCACGCCGCGCAACTCCATACATATACTTGCCGACCCATATCGGGTTTCTAAGATCAGCTGTGGCGACAACAATGATGAAATAATTGTTTCCTATATCAACCAACGCGAATCCATTAGGATTCCAATTCAAAAGCGAGGCCGCCTCCCTATCTTCCACCCATGTATATTTTCCATTTACGAGAGCTAGCGAACCAGCACCAAACTTCGTCCACTTCCCATCGACAAGATATTGCACCTCGTACTTTCCAGCCCTCATTGGAGTGGTCACGGCATTCAACAGGACATCATTCGATGTGATGCAACCGGACAACATCGCCTGCAAAATAAGCAGTGCGGTAAAAACCAATCCCTTGCTCAAGTTTCTCAGCGAGATCATTTCCTGCCCGCTTCAAACTGTGGAAAATGGCGCCTCATTGGACGATCGGGCGAAAGCGCCTTCCTGGCTTGCATGTTAATCTGCAACTAACTTCCGGCCCCATCGCGCTCGAATCTCAGCCAAGAATTTTCGAGCATCTGGAGACAACAGGACGCGGAGTGCCTTCACTCGATCTTCCTGAGCTAATGGCACCAAATAGGGCCTAAGCGGGGTAAGTCCACGATCCGTCAGCGTCCCGCCATTATGAGCAATCTGCACACGTTCAATCCAGGCGCACAGCTCTTGCATTCCCGCAGAGCTAATCAGCGCGGGAAAATGTTCTTGATTAAAACCCGAGTATGAAAGCGAAACGTCGGGCAATATCTCGTTTCTGATAATCCAGACCCTGCGCCCTTGGATGAAGCCGTAGCTCTGATCTGACGGAGAATTCCATTGGGCTTCGTCCAGAATT
>DASSLE010000560.1:0-3299 GCA_035689725.1 Pseudolabrys sp. | reverse complement strand
GCCCTTCTCCATCTTCTGGGTCTGCGCATTAAAGGCCTTGCAGAACTCCATGATGTTAAGACCGCGCTGGCCAAGCGCCGGCCCGATCGGGGGCGACGGATTGGCGGCGCCGGCAGGCACCTGTAATTTGAGGAATCCAGTGACTTTCTTTGCCATATCTCACTCCGTTAGTGGTGCGGATCTTGACGGTTGGCGACCGCCTCACCTCCCACGTCTTGCGCGCTTCATTTGAAAAGCCCGGATCTAGCGCTCCGTCCAGACCGAAAACTTAAAGCTTCTCCACCTGCCCGAATTCCAATTCGACCGGCGTTGCGCGGCCAAAGATCGACACGGCCACCTTTACGCGCGAGCGGTCTTCGTCAACTTCTTCAACCACACCATTAAACGATGCGAACGGGCCATCCGACACGCGCACCTGCTCGCCGACCTCGAATGACACCGCCGGCTTTGGCCGCTCGATGCCTTCCTGCACCTGATGCAGAATGCGATCCGCCTCTACATCCGAAATCGGCATTGGCTTTTTGTCGGTGCCGAGAAAGCCGGTGACCTTCGGCGTATTCTTGATGAGGTGGTAGACCTCGTCAGTCAGGTCCATTTTCACCAGCACGTAACCGGGAAAGAACTTGCGTTCGGTTTCGACCTTGCGGCCGCGCCGTGCCTCGGTGACCTTTTCCTTGGGCACCAGGACTTCACCGATGTGTTCGGCAAGACCGCGCTGCTTGGCTTGCTCGCGGATTGAATCCGCGACCTTGTTTTCAAAATTCGAATAGGCGTGGACGATGTACCAGCGCTTGGGCTTGGTCGATGTCGTCATGTCAGTGGCGGTATCATTCATCGCTCTTGAACCTTCAGGTTCCGATGCCGAGCACGAAGGTAACGACAATACGGATCAATTGATCCGCGACCAGGAAAAAAACCGATGCGATCGCCACCATGACAAACACCATGGCGGTGGTGATCGCGGTTTCCCGGCGCGACGGCCAGGTCACCTTGCGCGTCTCCTCCCGCACCTCTTGCAGGAAGCGGAAAGGGCTGACCCGTTTGCGTCGCACCTCTGCCGGCGCTTGATCGCTCATATGTTCACACTCAATCTAGTATCCGGTATCCCGCCTAGTATCCGGTATCCCGCCTGGCAGGAGTGGCAGGACTCGAACCTGCAACCCCCGGTTTTGGAGACCGGTGCTCTAGCCATTGAGCTACACTCCTCCGTAAAGCGGATGCGGCGGACCATATAAGGGCCCGCCGCCGCGATGTCATGCATTATACATGGCGCTAATGCAAGGCCATTGGGAAGGCTGGAGCGGGTGAGCGGAATCGAACCGCCATCATCAGCTTGGAAGGCGGATATCATGTTGCTCTATGCAAATTGGTCTGCCGACGTTCCTGTGTTCGCAAGGTTTGTGCTGCCCGTTGCAACGTGAATTCGATGCCGAAGGCTATATCAAAATGGGTGAGCGATGAATGGTTGCCGCGCGACTACTCTCATGACTGAACGAACATTCTGTTTTTATGAGCACCCGATAGTTTCGGTTGATACACTTGTGACATTTTTGGCACACAAGAATCGAAAATTGTGCCGAAGGCTTTGATTTTTATGGAGGCCTTAATGGCTCCGCAGTTTGGTCACAAAGAAGAATTGTGACGCGAAAATCTTCATTGACGCTGCTTGCTGCCGCCATCGGTCTGGCTGCAAGTCAAGCTTCGGCGGCCGACCAGCCGCGGAGGGCCCCGCCCTACATACCACCGGCGCCGCCTCCAATTACTTGGAACGGATGCTACATCGGCGCCAATATCGGCGGGGCATTTGGCGACGCCAGTGCGACTTTCAACTTTGGAGAAGTCTCTGGAAACGGTTCTGGCTTTGCCGGTGGCGGTCAGATTGGCTGCGATTATCAATTCGCCGGCGGCGGGTGGGTGATCGGGTTCCGCAATATGTTCGATGGGACAAGCAACAACAAAAGTCGAACAATTGGAGCCGGTCCACTCGCAGGTGGCGAGGTTAAATTCGAAAATCGATGGTTCGACACCATGACGGCCCGCCTCGGCTATGCGGTGGCACCCACCTGGTTGCCCTACTTCCAGGGCGGCGGGGCCTGGGGTCATACAAATACAGACATCAACTTTGGTGGTGTTCAAATTGGCCAGACCTCCAAGACTAGATCAGGCTGGACGATCGGTGGTGGCGTTGAATGGATGTTCGCGCCGCGCTGGTCGGCGTTTCTGGAAGCTAATTACATGGACTTCGGCTCGAACGGTGGGACTGCATTCACCCCTGTTGCCTGTCCGGCCGGCTGTGCCTGGAGCACCAAAGCAACCGAGGCCACTGCCCTGGTCGGCGTGAACTACAGACTCTGGTGAGCGTAACTCCCTGCCTCAATTAGAGCTACCAAAACCCCGAGCATCATCAACTCTGCCAGGATCGCCGGTAGACAAACACGCGCACTTACTTTTGCAATTGGTGTGGCGACTTGAAAACCGCTTCCGCTTCCGTTGTCGCCTGCGGTGCCATTGCGTTGGCAGTGGCTTCGTAAGTGGCCGCCAGGGGCGGCGAAAGTTTGAACTAGAAACCCGCCATCGGCTGCTCGCGGCTCACGGAGGCGCCTTTCCATTGTATGAGATTTTCGGCGATGACTTTCATCCCGGTCATCAATTGCTGGCGTAAGCTGGCATAACGCGCAATCTCACGACTCAGGCGTTCGCCTTCGCCGTCCAGCATGTCGCGTACGCGTTGCAGTTCGAGAACGACGTGGTCGATTTCCTCCGCCGAAGCGCCGGCAACGCGCCGGATCAACTCATTCAGTTTTTCGGGGGGCTGGGTCACACTGATCGACATCGCTCCATTTTTTCGGTACACGCCGATCCGGCGGAGCGTATTTCTTTGGACCTGATTTCTCTCTGTCCGTCATCGTCTATTTCTCCGCCGCGTCTTGCCGAGACCGCTTGACGGCACAGCAACTTCGACCGTGTTGCGGAAAATTTGAGGCTCGGACTGGTGGCTTTAGATTCGATTGGAGCTTGGATTTGCTGTGAAAGGACTGCGCTGAACAGTGCGGGTGATAATTGGATGCGCTGCTGCTTCCGAGACCGTGGTGCTTTTCCACGGAGCGATGGTTTCGACTATGATAGTGATCCCGGCCAACGCGCTCTCGATTTCACGTTGCACTTTTTCAACCTCGGAATTTAGAAATTCTTGCAGTTTTTGGAGTTCGGATTTTAACCCTTCGAGGTCTTCGATCGAACTTGAAGTTAACCGCGCGACGGAGGACCTGATCTGTTCGGCGCTATTCTCGATCTGAGGG
>DASSLE010000559.1:0-4675 GCA_035689725.1 Pseudolabrys sp. | reverse complement strand
TTTCGAGATGCCTCGATAGAGCATCGCGTGACGTCCAGCGTTCAACCACGACAAGCCTGCTTGGATCGTTCATGCTCTGGTGCATGTCATAAGATATGCAGCCGTCTTCCTTGACCGTGGCAGCGACGGTTTTGCGCGCTGCGGCGAAAACCTTCTCGGCCATCTCGGATCGGATGCGCAACTCGGCGATGACATAGATCATGGACATCCCCTTTCCCGGGCCACAATAGAAGACACCACGGCACCATCGAATGTCCGCTTTGGATCATTTGCAACCTAGCTGGTCAAGGCCAACGCTCGTACTTGTCCGCTGTTACTCCAATAGCGGACAAACGCGGCTGCGGTCGGATTGTCCGCTAAGCGCCAATAGCGGACATTCAACGAATCTTGCCGTCTTACTTCGCTGTTGAGAGCTGTTTCAGCGTGAAGGTGTAGCTCACGTTGGACAAGGGTTTGTGGCAGGCCAGGCACTCGGCCTGGTTGACCCCTTGCTGGTGCTGCTTCGCGGTGGTGAAAATCGCGTAATTCCAGTTTTCATTGCGAAGAAGTTCGGGGATGTCGTTTCCCCAACCAGCTTCCCGCTCCATAGCTGTGTATCGCACCAGTTTGTCTGGAACGTAAAAATCATCGGCTCCTGTAACCGGATTGTTGGTGGCGTCGAGCTTCGCCGAATACACCTCGGCGAATAGAATCGAGCCGTCGGGCAACGGCTTCCCTGCCTTTGCTGCTGTCAGGGCGGCAGTGTTCGCATAATAGTAGCGCACCTCCTTGGCCGCAGGGAAATTGATCGTGTGATATTTGGTGAACGACTGCTTGTAGTCTTGGGGAAACGCCATTTTCGTTGTGGCAATGTTTGGCAGCAAAGCCGATGTCGTGCCTGGCGCTGCGCCGGGTTGCGACTCGAAATAGGCTGCTACATTGGCGATTTCTTCGACGCTGAGCTGAGACGCGATCGCATTCATGATAGCGGCTCGACTGACCGCACCTGGTTCTTTGCGCGTGCCATCCTTAAAGAACTTAAGCTGCGCCTCGACGTAGCGCGCACGCTGTCCTGCGAGGTTTGGAACAGCGTCGCTCACGCTGATACCCGTTGCGCCGTGGCATGCGGCACACACTGTATTCGCTAACCGTTTTCCGGCCTCAGTATCTGCGGCTTGTGCAGACTGCGAGATGGCCAAAATCATAGCGAACCGCATCAACGCTTTCATCGGTTGTCTCCCTTCGTATACGGACCGGAGAGCCACAGGCGTTCATATTTGAGCAGTAGGGTAGCTGAATTCAAAGCAGTTAGAAACGCGGCTCGAATGGAGTGAAACAAAGCCTCGATTATTGGCACGTCCCGTGTCGGTGATGTCCGCTGGGTCATTAGCGGATAAACCGTCCCGGGCCAAAATCCGACTTTGTCCGCTTTGGTCCGATAGCGGACATTCGTTTTGATGAAGCGGTACGTCGGCTTGTGGCCGGGCGTCCCCAGATGCAGTCTGCTCGCTGATTGGCTGGGGGAATACCGACAGGACTTTGCCGCAAACCCACGAATCTCATAGGGCGACGCTGCTGGTGGGATCGGCTTAATTAGGCAAGAGGATGCTTTCGATAAATGGAAGCGTGAACTAAATGCGAAAAAAACTTCCAGGCATAGCTAGCGCGACCAAGAAACTCGCGGATGGCACACGGCGCAAATATTTTTATGCGTGGCGCGGAGGGCCCTTAATCAAGGCAGAAGATGGGACTCCGCTCAAGCCGGAAGATCCTCGTTTCTTTGTCGCCTATACGGACGCTCACCGGGCTCGCAAGATGCCTGCCCAGGGAACCATGTTCAATCTTGTGGCACTGTTTCGGTCGTCAGCTGAATTCACATCACTTAGTGATAAGACCCGAAAGAGCTACAGCCGCTACCTAAAAATGATCGAAGAAAATCACGGCGATATGCCGATTGAGGTTGTAGAGCATCCAAAGGCCCGAGGTGAGTTTAAGAGTTGGCGCGATCAGCTGGCCGATAAGCCGCGCACCGCGGATTACGCCTGGACAGTACTTGCCCGTGTTCTTTCGGTCGCCAAAGATCGCGGAAAGATTGCGCGTAACGTTTGTGAGCGTGGTGGCCGTCTTTACGAGACCGACCGCACTGAAACGATTTGGACCGCTGACAACATCAAGGCGTTTTGTGCCGTTGCATCAACCGAACTACAGGCTGCCCTATTGCTCGCACTATGGACCGGGGCACGTCAGGGAGACTTGTTGCGGCTAACGTGGGCCGCCTATGACGGCGCCCGTATCCGCTTGCGCCAGGGCAAAACAGGGAAGCGCGTAACGATTCCCGTAGGCGCACCGCTTAAGGCAGCCCTCGACGCAGCCATAGCCGCTGGAAGGCCAACCACAACGATCCTATCCAACACCCGCGGCAAGCCCTGGACCGAGGACGGATTTCGCACCTCGTGGGGAAAGGCGTTCGATAGGTCAGGGCTGTCTGACGATTTACATTTCCACGACCTACGCGGCACGGCCGCAACGCGATTGGCCTTGGCTGGCTGCACCGTCCCGCAGATCGCAGCCATCACCGGACACTCGATGAAGGATGTCGAGAGCATTTTGGAAGCGCACTACCTCGGCGGCGCAATTGAACTCGCCGAAGCGGCAATCGTGAAACTCAACGCCGTGTACGGGTAGAGAACGAAATCTGCAAACTGCGTGCAAACCGCGCAATCCGTTCTCACGGAATTTTGGCTAAGTTGTTGAGATGATTGGTGGGCGCACAAGGACTCGAACCTTGGACCCGCTGATTAAGAGTCAGCTGCTCTACCAACTGAGCTATGCGCCCGAATTGCCGCGGCGGGGATCCGCCGAGCGCGCGTGGCTTAGCAAAGGCGGCCGGCAGTGTCCAGCCGCGCATTTCATCCAAGCAGCTCGGAGAGTGTCAAAGAAAAAGCCGCCGGTTTGTCCGGCGGCTTTGGATGGCGACGCGTCGGGGAGATCGCGTTGGCCGCCATCCGCTACTCGTTTGACGCGCTTTATTGCGGCTGCGCGTCGCCGCCCTGCATGCCGCGCGGGCCGCGATGGTGCCAACCACCGAAGCCGTGGTGACTGCGGAAGCCGCCGGCTTCTTGGGCCCGGAGCCGCGCGAGCGCGACAAAGCGATGCTTCTGGCTGTCATCGAGGCTCTTGTAGAGCGGGCCGGCCGCGTCGGCGAGTTTCTTGAGACCGGCCGCGCGCTGGCCCATCACCTCGGCACGCAGATTGAGGCGCTCGATCGGATCCTTCGGCCGATCGGCGCTGGCGCGCGCGGCGAAACGCTCCGAGCGCTGCTTGGCGAGATCGCGCAGCCCGCTCTCCACCGCCGGCCAGTTCTTTTCCTGTTCGGCAGTGAGCTTGAGCCCGGCATGGAGCGCAGCGATGCGCGCCTCGCCGAAGGCCGTGATATCTTCGGCGTTTGGGCGCCAGCGTTGCACGCGCTGAAAATCGTCCGAGCCCTTCTGTGCATAGGCAAGCGTAGCGCCGGCGATCGCTAGCGCGGTTGTGCCGGCAAGAAAGGTCTTCAACATGGCAACCTCCGATGGCATTTCCTGATGTCACCAAATAGACGAGCGAAGCGTTGCCTTATCAAGTTAAAGTTTGGACAGAGATTACGGCTACGCAATGTTGATTTACAAATGTTCACCTTGCGCAGGCGCCCTCACATCATTCCGAGCAAACGCGGCAGCCAGAGCGATATTTCCGGAATGTAGGTGACCATGGCGAGGAAGATCAGCATGGTCATGAGCCACGGCCAGGTCGCGATAGTGAGCTCGGTAATTCCCATACGCGCGATACCGGATGCGACATAGAGGTTGAGGCCGACCGGCGGATGGCAGAGCCCCACTTCCATGTTCACTGTCATCAGGATGCCGAGATGCACCGGGTTGATGCCGAGGCTGACCGCGATGGGAAACAGGATCGGCGCGGTGATCAGCACGATCGAAGACGGCTCCATCACGTTGCCCGCGAGCAGCAACAGCACGTTGACGACCAGCAGGAACTCGACCCAGCCGACGCCGCTACCCTTAATCCACGCCGTCATCGCTTGCGGGATCTGCTCGCTGGTCATCAGGAACGAGAATAGCACCGCGTTGGTGATGATGTAGAGGATCATCGCGCTCATATTGGCCGAGGCGAGCAATACCTTGGGTACGTCTTTCAGCTTCATGTCGCGATAGATGAACACCGCCACGACAAAGGCATAGACCGCGCTCACCGCGGCGGCTTCGGTCGGCGTAAAGGCACCGGTATAGATGCCGCCGAGCACGATCAAGATCAGCAGCAGACCCCACACCGAATCGCGGAAGGCGACCAGCGCCTCCAGCCAGCTCGCCTTCTGCATGCGTGGATAGTTGTTCTTCCAGGCGCGGTAGAACGTGGTCATACCGAGCATGGTGGCCAGAATCAGACCTGGGACGACACCCGCCATGAACAGTTGCGCCACCGAGGCCGACAGCACGCGCTTGCCCTCGGGATCGAAGGCCACGCTGCCGCCGGTGGCCACCGCGACCAGCACCATCACAATTGAAGGCGGAATCAGGATGCCGAGCGCGCCCGATGTCGCGATCACACCGGCGCCGAAACGTTTTGGGTAACCCTGCTGTACCATCGCCGGCAGGATGATCGAGCCGATTGCGACGACTGTCGCGGGCGAGGACCCCGACAC
>DASSLE010000558.1:0-2311 GCA_035689725.1 Pseudolabrys sp. | reverse complement strand
CGTCGGCATCGACCTTGTTCAACATCTCCAACGCGTTCTTGTAACTCTGCACGTCCTTGAACATGCGCTGCTGCGAAGGATTGCCCCAACAGGTGTGGCACCACACTTCTGTTTTTGCGCGCAGCCCTTTGACGGTGCGATAGAAAACATCGACGCTGAACGCCGGATTGATGACGTCGTCCACGATATTACGCACCGCCAGCAGATGGATCTGCGGCTCCTCGAACTGGATAACCGGACAACCCGCGTCGGCAAGATCGTGCAGCTCCGCGTTCAAGGCGTCGGTGATCGCGATGATGCGATCCTTGATCGATTTGTAGTGTTTGTCCTGCACGGCGAACGCGACCAGCTCCGGCCCGATGGTGCCAAATTTGACCGGCCGTTTGGTCATGCGCTGCGCGACCTTCCACATCGCGGCATATTGCAGTTCGCCGCGGGTGACCGGCCCGACAATGCCGGGCATTACGCGCGATTCGAGATAGTCATGCAGGATGTGGCCGGGCGGGAATCCCAGCCCACCCTTGCCGGCCGGTGTCGCTTGCGGATTGTGATCGAAGCCGCCCATATGCCGCGGCGGATAGTTTGTCCAGCTTTGGCCACCAACGTCGGAGTCAAAGTGTGCGTCGCCGTCGGTGACAATGTCGAGACCGGCTATTTCCTGCTCGTGCAGATAGATCGAGACTGCGTCGACATATTGCTCGCGGAATTGGTTGTTCACCATCGCGTCAAGAAAGCTGCGGGAGCCAAGGTTTTGGGTGTACCAGCTTGGTCGCGGCAGTGAGCCGGTGATCGTGGTCGGCAGCATGACGTCTTTGGTGGCGCGAAGCATGGTCGGCATCTCCCCCGGGCGCTTTGTCGTTGGCCGTAGTCTATGTCTATGGCCCGTAATTTGGAAACGATCTTCGCGATTTCACTGCACGAGACATGGACAAAATAAGCACGGCTGCCCACTTAAGATGGGCAGTTTTCATGCTGTGCCAAAAATGTCTGCTATAGTTGAACAATGAGCAAAGACCGCGACAGCTACATCATTCAGCCTGACCCACTCGATCCGCGGCTGACCGAGCGCGTCACCGGCATCGATCAAACCGGAGCGCGCATCGAGACCTCGGTCACGGTCGAGCGCGCGCTGACGATCTTCCTCAACAGTCAGGAAATTGTCACCGCGATGACCATCGGCGACTATCCAGAATATCTGGCGATCGGATACCTGCTCAACCAGAACATGCTGAAACCGGATGACGTCGTCACGGGTGTTGATTATGACGAAGAGCTCTCTGTGGTCGTGGTACGGACCAAGCGCAAAACAAATTATGAAAAAAAGCTGAAAAAGAAGGTGCAAACCTCAGGCTGCGCACAAGGCACTGTATTCGGCGACCTGATGGAAGCGTTGGAGAACGTCTCGTTGCCGAAGGCGGAACTACGCACCTCCTGGCTCTATGCGCTCACTCACAAGATCAACACAACACCGTCGCTCTATCTCGAGGCCGGGGCCATACACGGCTGCGTGCTGGCACAGCGCGATGAACCGCTAGTCTATATGGAAGATGTTGGCCGCCACAACGCGGTCGACAAGATCGCCGGCTGGATGTTCAAGAAGAAGATTTCGCCAGCGAACAAGATCTTTTACACGACCGGGCGGCTCACCTCGGAGATGGTGATAAAAACCGTGCGCATGGGTATTCCAATTCTCATTTCGCGGTCAGGCTTCACTGCCTGGGGCGTGGAGCTCGCGCGCAAGGCGAATTTGACCTTGATCGGACGTGCGCGCGGCAAGCGCTTTGTCGCGCTCGCGGGCGAGGACCGCATCGTGTTTGACCAGGACCTCTCCTCCGTTGAAGAGGAAAGCGCCAAGCACCGGCGCAAAGCGGCGGTGCATGACGACTAACTATCCCCCTACTCTCGGCCTGGTGCTCGCTGGCGGGCTTGCGCGGCGCATGGGCGGCGGTGACAAAGCGCGCATTGAAATCGGTGGGGTATCGATCCTCGACCGCGTGCTGGCGACGCTGTCCGCGCAATGCACCGGCATCATCATCAACGCCAATGGCGATCCAGGGCGTTTCGCCGATACCGGCCTGACTGTTGTGCCCGACACCGTGCCGGATTTCGCCGGCCCGCTGGCCGGGATTCTTGCCGGCCTCGACTGGCTGGCGAAGGAGAAGAACGGCGTTGAGTGGATTGTCAGCGTCCCCGGCGATTGCCCCTTCCTGCCGGACGATCTTGTCGAACGCTTGCACCAAGCTCGCCGCAAGATGGGCGCGGGCGTGCCGCTCGCCTGCGCGCGCTCCGGCGAATGGCGTCATCCGGTGGT
>DASSLE010000557.1:0-2696 GCA_035689725.1 Pseudolabrys sp. | reverse complement strand
CGGTGCCGGACGCGGCTCGTCTGTTAAAGGTGTTTCTCGACTGGACAACGCCCGAAATCAGGCAGGCGATCCTCGTCGACAATCCGTCGCGGCTATACGATTTTCGCGACACTGGCGCACCGAGTTGCGATTAAGATTGGCCTTGTTTGGCAAAACCTACGGTTTCGGGCACTCGAGCTGAGGCCGGTTTGCGCGGTTTTCACCACCCTGCCCTTCGGACTTATTTGGGCTTCTTCAGCCGCTGTCGCTTGCGTAGTCGCACGCCCCCGCCACCGCCGTTCTCGTCGATAAATTCGACGCCGGCCTACTCGAAGGCCTGCCTGCCATGCGGAACTTCTCATCAGGAACCGTGTTCAAGTTCCGCCACCCCGGTAGTCGCCTCGTCGACAATTCCATGGGATTGACGCGCTGGCGGCCTATTGCGGCCGGAATCACATGCTATCGGTATCAATATGTTTGGCAAAATATCGTTCTCTCACTGGCTTGTCGCGGCGCTAGTCCTGGCAGTGGTCGAAACGGCTAGCGTGACCGTCATCGAAGTCGCGTTCACTATTCCCGCGCAGGCCCAGTTCTTCGGCGACCAGCAGAATCAGTACAGGCGCGCACCGCCGCGTTCGAGCGGCTTTTTCCAAAATTTTTTCGGTCCGTTCAATTCGCGACCCGATGAATACGAATACAGTCCGCCGCGACAACAACGGCAGCGACAAGTCGAGCAGTCTGACGAAAGTTCGCGCGCGCCGCCACCGCGCAAGACGGATTCAAATACCAAGCCCACGACTTCGATCGTCGTGATGGGCGATGGTATGGCGGACTGGCTTGCCTATGGGCTGGAGGATGTATTTTCGGATTCGCCAGAGATCGGTGTTGTCAGGAAGATCAAACTTTACTCAGGCCTGTTGCAGTACGATACGAAGGGCGATCTAGACTGGTGGCACGCCGCACGCGATATTTTGATGCAAGAAAAGGCCGACTACGTGGTCATGATGCTTGGTCTAACTGATCGGCAAGGCATTCGCGAGAAGGACCTCGCTAAAGAGGCTGAGAGGAAAGCCAAAGATCAGCAGGCCAAGAAAGATACGGAAAAAAATGGCGGACAAAGCCCGCCTAGCACCGACGGTAAGGACGAAATCATTGCTCCGGTGTCGGAGAGTAGCAAAAAAATAAATGGCGTCGTTGAATTTCGCAGTGAGCAATGGGAAAAAATTTACTCGCGGCGCATCGATGACATGATCGCCGCTCTAAAAAGCAAGGGCGTGCCGGTGTTCTGGGTTGGGTTACCGTCGATCCGCGGGACTCGCTCCACGGCGGACGCGGCTTACCTCAACGATCTCTATCGCTCGCGCGCTGAGCGCGCCGGCGTTGTCTATATCGACTTGTGGGATGGTTTCGTGGATGAATCCGGCAAGTATTCTAACTATGGCCCCGACTACGAGGGGCAGACCCGCAGATTACGTTCCAGCGACGGTGTCTTTTTCACCAAATACGGCGCGCTTAAGCTCGCGCACTATCTCGAACGCGAGTTGCAGCGCTATATGAATAATCGAGCGACAGCGGCGCTCCCTTCGGGACCCGTTCCGCCCCCATCCGAAGAAAAGCCCGCCGCGCGTCCACTAGCGGGGCCCGTAGTGCCGCTAAAGGCGCCGGAAGATTCCGATAATCTAATCGGCGGTGCCGGCGGCGGCTCCGCCCACGTCGACGCCATCGCCTCGAAAGTCTTGGTGAAGGGTGAGGCACTGCCCGCCCCTCCCGGGCGCGCCGACGATTTTGTGTGGCCACTTGGCAGCGATGTTAAAATCGCTGAACCGGTGGCGGCTGTACCCCCCGCGTCGGGCCACCCAGACGCCACTCCACCGACCGCGACAAGTGCTTTAGCCTCGGCACCGGCCGCTAAGAAGATGGAAAAGCGAAAGAGCGGCAGCGCCGCCGGCAAACTCACGCAGAAGACAATAACAAGGCCCCAGCCGCCGCAGGAGACCAGGCCACGGGCGGCACCAGACGATGTACCGCGTCCGCCGCTGTCGATCGGCCCTTCGAGCGGTCCCCTCGGTGGGACACGCTAGAATGTCAGTTTCACTTTCGTCCGGCCCGCGCACCGACCACCGCGCCGAGAAGGGGTCATTCCCAGTCAATTGATCGTGGTTCGCTAATCTCTGCTTTGGGCCCCGCTACAAAATTTTGCGATGGGTCTGATTGTCAATCTGTCAGATCCGTTAGACTTTTTGAGAGGCTGGCGCTTGCGCAGGCGCACGCCGTAGCCGCCGCAGTAGAGGGAAAATATAGCAACCTCGCATCTTCAAGCCTCACCTTTCTCATCTGTCGATGACGTTGGACCAGCCGTTTCTTGTGAATACTCCTCGACGGGGTCACATGCGCTAAGAAGCGCACGAGCAAAGACATCGAATCTGTTAAAACCGCCCAACGAGAACGCCTATGCAGGGGAAGACTGTTGTCATTACGGGCGGGACGTCCGGAATTGGTGAGGTCGCCGCGGTAGCACTCGCAAAGATGGGTGCCCGGATCGTCCTGGTCGCACGAGACCGGTTCCGCGGGGAGGCTACTCTCGCGCGGCTTCGCGATAGCGCCCCTAGCACTGCTCACTCCCTATATCTTGCCGATCTCTTACGTTTGGCCGAGATGAAACGCGTGGCAGCTGAAATCGCCGATCACGAATCACGCATCGACGTCCTGATTAACAA
>DASSLE010000556.1:0-2197 GCA_035689725.1 Pseudolabrys sp. | reverse complement strand
CCGATCACGCTCCCCACAGCAGTGACAGCGCAAGTGACAGCGCAAGAGCGGCCCGCGCAGAACGACAAGGCAGAAAAGCTCGACGCGCTCAAGCAGCGTGACGAGGAGCTCAAATCCACCCGCGATCAGCAGCGCAGGTCGGCCGAGACCGAAGCAGCGCTTAAGCATGAGATCGAACAGATCGGCGTTGACCGGCGCAAGCTCAGTCAGGACCTCATCGATTCGGCCGGCCGTTTGCGTGGCGTTGAATCCAAAATCGCAGCGACGCAAGAGCGACTCAAGCCGCTGGACGACAATGAGCGTAGCATTCGCAAATCGCTCGATGGCCGTCGGGCAGTGATCGGCGAAGTTCTGGCAGCGTTACAGCGTATCGGCCGCCGGCCGCCCCCGGCGCTCATCACGAGTCCGGAAGATGCGTTACAATCGGTGCGCACTGCCATGGTGCTTGGCGCCGTATTGCCCGAGATGCGGCACGAGGTGGAAGCGCTCGCCAACGACCTTTCTGAATTGCTCGCCGTGCGCAAGAAAATTGACGCGGAGCGAGACCAGCTGAAAGCTGAGGTTGCCTCGCTTGATAGCGAGCGCGCACGCGTGACAGCGCTGGTGGAAGAACGTCAGAAGCAGTTGGCTGAACGTGAGGAGGCGCTCGATGCGGAACGGGCGCGCGCCGGCAATCTTGGGCGCGACGTGGACAATCTCAAAGATTTGATTGCCAAGCTCGAACAGGGCCTCGACCCCGCCACGCGCGAGGCGCGCGAGGCAGCCCGTTCGGATAGCCGCCCGGCGCTATCCGCATTCCGCGATCCCGGGCGGTTAACGCCAGCTGTTGCTTTTGCTTCATTGCGCGGCCAAGTTCCGGTTCCGGTTAACGGCGTCAAACTGAAGGAGTTTGGCGCCCCCGATGGCAGTGGTGGGGCGGAAAAAGGGCTTTCTATCGCAACGCGCGCAGGTGCCCAGGTCACTGCACCGGCGGACGGTTGGGTGGTGTATGCGGGTCCGTTCCGCTCTTATGGCCAACTCTTGATCCTCAATGTCGGCGGCGGGTATCATGTCTTGCTCGCTGGGATGGAACGGATATCAGTTGATCTCGGGCAGTTCGTACTGACCGGGGAACCCGTTGCAGTGATGGGGAACGGCTCCCATATCGCCGCTATCCTCGCGACAGGTTCCAGCCAACCTGTGCTATACGTTGAGTTTCGAAAAGACGGGGTTCCCGTCGATCCAGGCCCATGGTGGGCAGCTGGCGAAGGCGAAAAGGTTCGCGGATGATGCGCAAGACCTCACTCATTCTTCTCGGCGCAGCGGCGGGAGCGGCAATGACGCTGCTTGCGGTTCAGCCCCGCATTATCCTCGTAGGCGCAACGGCCAAGGCAGCTGCGGCGGATACATACCGGCAGCTGAACCTGTTCGGTGACGTGTTCGAGCGCGTGCGCGCTGACTATGTTGAAAAACCGGACGACAGCAAACTGATCGAAACTGCGATCAACGGCATGCTGGCCGGCCTCGATCCGCACTCGAGCTACATGGATGCCAAGAGCTTTCGCGACATGCAGGTGCAGACCCGTGGTGAATTTGGCGGGCTTGGCATCGAAGTCACCATGGAAGATGGTCTGATCAAAGTCGTCGCGCCGATCGACGACACGCCTGCAGCCAAGGCCGGCGTCATGGCCAATGACATTATCACCAAGCTCGACGATGAGCAGGTGCAAGGACTTACTCTGAACCAAGCTGTCGAGAAAATGCGCGGTCCGGTGAACACCAAGATCAAACTCACCATCATGCGCAAAGGTCAGGACAAGCCGGTCGAAGTATCGATCACGCGCGACATCGTCCGGGTGCGCTCGGTGCGCTCGCAGACCGAAGGCGATGACGTCGGCTATATCCGACTCACGCAGTTCAATGAGCAGACCACCGAAGGGCTGAAGAAAGCGATCACCGACATCAGCGCAAAGATCTCTGACGACAAGCTGAAGGGTTACGTTCTCGACCTGCGCAATAATCCTGGCGGTCTGCTCGATCAGGCAATTTCGGTGTCGGACGCATTCCTGCAAAAGGGCGAGATTGTATCCACCCGAGGCCGCAACGCCGAAGAAACTCAGCGCTTCAACGCGCGCCCAGGCGATCTCACAAAGAACAAACCGCTGATCGTTCTGATCAACGGTGGCTCGGCCTCTGCGTCTGAAATTGTCGCCGGCGC
>DASSLE010000555.1:0-3655 GCA_035689725.1 Pseudolabrys sp. | reverse complement strand
TATGCTTCTTCAAAACTGTCCCTCGTTCGTTGTTGTGCTGAAAGCCGCTAACGCAGCCCCAAATGGGCGACTCGCGTGACGCGACTGCATGTACCTTAGCGCCGGGCAAGATGGCGGAAGGATGGCAGCGACAAATGCCATCAGAAGGTTAAGGGAGATCGCTGAGGTATGACTGTAGTAACGCACGAGTCGACGCCGATTTTCGCGCCCTTTCCACCGATAGACATCGGATGCAGATTTCTGCATGGCAGATATTCCGCCGCCCGCTGCCCTGTCATCCAGGCCCGCGCCGGCGAACTGTCAGTTTAGGATGCCGACGGCGCGCGATGCCACAAGCGCAATGGTTACAAGCGATATGCCGGATTCGGCCATCATCAGAAGCTTGGCCCGGACGG
Organism: Pseudolabrys sp.; assembly: GCA_035689725.1. Classification (GTDB taxonomy): domain Bacteria; phylum Pseudomonadota; class Alphaproteobacteria; order Rhizobiales; family Xanthobacteraceae; genus Pseudolabrys. The sequence goes on along the minus strand of DASSLE010000555.1, from coordinate 3,260 downwards.
TGAGAGGAAACGTGTCGGCCGGCGAAAATGCCGTTGCGTTGGTAAACGCCAGAAACAGGTAATCGATAAATCCGGGCGACCAGTTTGGAAAACGGGCTGGTTCACCTGTCTGTTGCTGGGTGAACAGGAAATCCTTCCCCCGTTTTGGTCCGAATGCTCCTGCGGGGCCGCCGCGATCCAGCGCCCAGAACCACAATGCGAAGATGATTACGTTGGTGGCCCAAATGTTGAGCGCATCCAGGAGCAGCGTTTGGCCGCTGCCGGCGTGTCCGGCCAGTATGGCCTCAATCAGGCGAGCAAGCGTGCCGAAGTTCATCAGCGTAACGACAGCTGTCAGAAAAATGGCCAGCCGGCGGACCCGCAATCTATCGCGGCCGACCAGGGTCACTTGCTCTTTTGTCGATGCCTTGCGTGCGCGCCTTTGCGTCCATGCGGTCGCAATCGATAGCGGAATGAGAAGCGCGAGCTCCAGCGCAGGCGCGAGCCAGCGCGGCCCGATCGTCAGGTCATTCACGATGCCGATCTGAAGCCCGACGATGACAAAGACAGCGCCGCGCGCCAGCCAGAAATCGACGGCCTGGTCTGTCAGTTGTTTGTGGGGGCGAGGCATATGTCGACAATAACTTTTCGTTCCATATTTTCGCTGACCGTCATTGGCTCGACAGTCTAAAATGTCTCACAGCTTCTCCACAAAACTATCCACCACGCGTTTCTCCCCCGCCTTGTCGAAGGCGATTGTGAGCTTGTTGCCGTCCACGGCCACCACGTTGCCGTTGCCGAATTTCTGGTGAAACACGCGCTCGCCGACGGTGAAGGACGAGACCGTGCCGGTGGATTTTGCGACGAGTTCGCCTTCGATGGTGAGAGGGGATTTGCGTTTGACCCCCGCCCGGTCGGCTTTGCCGGCTACCCTCCCCTTAAGGGGAGGAATGTCCTCCGCATCAGCATCGTCATCAAACACGCCATCCGGCACATAGCGTGGCTGGCCGTTGTCATAGAAGCCGCCGCGCCCCTTACGCGCCTGCGCACGCTGCCAGCCGGGCGTCGTATAGCTGGAGCCGAAGGCGTTCATCTCGTCGAAGCGCGAGGCGCCATAGCCCGACATGCCGAAGCCGCCGGCGCCGCCCGCGGCCTCCTTCACCTCCACATGCGCCTCCGGCAGCTCGTCGAGGAAGCGCGAGGGCACGGTCGAGGTCCACGTCCCGTGGATGCGCCGGTTGGTGGCGAAATAAATCTTGGCGAACTTCCGCGCGCGCGTGAGGCCAACATGGGCGAGGCGGCGCTCTTCCTCCAGGCCCGCGCGCCCGCTCTCGTCGAGCGAGCGTTGATGCGGGAACAGGCCTTCCTCCCAGCCGGGCAGGAAGACGCAATCGAATTCCAGCCCCTTGGCGGAATGCAACGTCATAATGTTGACGGCCTGTTCGGCCTCTGCGCCTTCGCGGTCCATCACCAGCGAGATGTGCTCGAGGAAGCCTTGCAGGTTTTCGAACTCCTCCATGGAACGCACCAGCTCCTTGAGGTTTTCCAGGCGGCCGGCGGCGTCGGCGGAACGATCCTTCTGCCACATCTCGGTGTAGCCGGATTCATCAAGCACGATTTCGGCGAGCTCGGTGTGCGGCATTGAATCCTTCTTCGCGTGCCAGCGCTCGAAGGCGGCCATCAGGTCGCGCAGCGCAAAGCGCGGCTTTGGCCTCATCTCGTCGGTAGCGCTGAGTGCGGCGGCGGCCTCGGTGAGCGGGATGCGTTTCTTGCGGGCATAGTCGTGCAGCATTTGCAGCGTGGCGTCGCCGAGCCCACGCTTTGGCACGTTGACGATTCGCTCGAAGGCGAGATCGTCGGCCGGTTGCGCGATCACGCGCAGATAGGCGAGGGCGTCGCGGATTTCGGCACGCTCGTAGAAGCGCGGGCCGCCGATCACGCGGTAGGGCAGGCCGAGCTGGATGAAGCGGTCTTCGAATTCGCGCATCTGGAACGAGGCGCGCACCAGAATGGCAATCTCGTCGAGCGGATGATCCTCGCCGCGCTCGCGCGCCTCGCGCTGGAGCTGCTCGATTTCCTCGCCGATCGCGCGCGCTTCTTCCTCGGAGTCCCAGGCGCCGGTGACCCGCACCTTCTCGCCCAGCTCGTCCTCGGTACGCAGCGTCTTGCCGAGGCGGCCTTCGTTATGAGCGATGAGGTGGCTTGCCGCTGCAAGAATGTGCCCGGTGCTCCGATAATTTCTTTCGAGTCTTATGACTTTGGCTCCGGGGAAGTCGTGATCAAACCGCAGGATGTTATCGACCTCCGCTCCGCGCCAGCCATAGATCGACTGGTCGTCATCGCCGACGCAGCAAATGTTCTTGGGCGGGCGGGCTTCTGTGATCGCAGGGCGTGCCGCACTCTCGGACTCGTCATGGCCGGGCTCGTCCCGGCCATCCACGTCTTCTTGCAGGTGCTCAAGACGTCGATCAGCGGGACTCGGCGCTTCGCGCCGGCCTGGTGATGACGGGGTGAGAGCAGTGCCAGGCCCACTCGTCTGCGCCAGCAACTTGAGCCACAGATACTGCGCGACGTTCGTGTCCTGATACTCGTCCACCAGAATGAATTTGAACCGCTCCTGGAAATTTCGCAGGACATCCGCGTTCTGGCGGAACAGCCGGATGTTCTCCAACAGCAGGTCGCCGAAGTCGGCGGCGTTGAGCGTCTTTAGCCGCTCCTGATAGGCGATATATAGCTTCTTGCCCTTGCCATTGGCGAAGCTGGCGGCTTCGCCGGACGGCACCTGTTCGGGCGTGAGCCCGCGGTTCTTCCAGCCGTCGATCAGCATGGCGAGCACGCGCGCGGGCCACCGCTTTTCGTCGAGCTTTTCCGCTTCGAGGATCATCTTGATCAGCCGGATCTGGTCATCGACGTCCAGGATCGTGAAGTTGTTCTTCAGCCCGACCAGCTCGGCGTGACGCCGCAATATCTTCACGCCGATTGAGTGAAAGGTGCCGAGCCACGGCATGCCCTCGACGATCTGCCCGACCATCTGGCCAACGCGATCCTTCATCTCGCGCGCGGCCTTGTTGGTGAAGGTGACGGCGAGGATCTGGCTCGGGTGCGCGCGGCCGAGATTCAGGATGTGCGCGATACGCGTGGTGAGCACGCGCGTTTTCCCGGTGCCTGCGCCGGCCAGCACCAGCACCGGCCCATCCAGCGTTTCCACCGCCTCGCGCTGTTCCGGGTTGAGATCGGCGAGATAGGGCGCGCCGCGTGCCCCAAGCGCGCGCGCGGCAATG
>DASSLE010000554.1:0-17912 GCA_035689725.1 Pseudolabrys sp. | reverse complement strand
GGTTGCAACGATTCTGCCCAATCCGGAGCGACCATTTTCCAGCATGATGCGTTAAACGGAAAATCGGGGAAATAATTAATCAGCCTTTTAAACATCCAATCGAGTGTGAGATCGTCCAAAGCCCGTGGGTGTTTTTGAAGCCTGTCTTCTTCATTGATGTAACCCCCGCCGATGTCCGCATGGGCCCCCGCAAACCACACTTGTTCCGTAACCGTCGCGAATGATTTAAATTTCGGTTTGCGCCAGATTGTAGCTTCAAAAGGCTCTCGGTGTTCATCAATGGCAACAGCATGGAGATTAACGTTTGTGATGGACGAGAGCTCCACGTTGTGAAATTCGTAACGGTCGCGATTGATACGATAAAATTGCGGAAGCGGAACTCCCAACGCTCCGACTGTATCGAACACTCCTAGACAATCAATTCTAAGTTCGTTTCGGTCATTCACCGAAGATGTGAGCTCAGCCCAGATACCGGGCGTTCGGTCATTCGGGGCTGTTCTGTAATAATCCCACGGTTTCGATTCTAATTCGGGAGTGCACTTCTCACGTGTCAATAGGCCGGCCGCAGCGATATAGCCGACAAGAGACCTTGCTGTGTATGCGCCTCGCGAAAATCCAAAAATGAAAACCTGATCGCCCTTTTCGTAATAATATGAAAGAAATTTATAGGCTCGGCGGATATTGCCGGCGAGGCCATCACCGAAAGAGCCGCCCTTGATACGGTCGAGTAGAGGTCCGGTTCCCACGCCGCGCTCGTAGAACACTAGATGTTCTAAGTTTTGGAATGTTCTGCCCGACCTTTTGGTCTGAACTTGCTGTCAAGGCATTCGTGCCCGGAGGAATAACTGTGGGCCGGACGTCGAGACTGTGAGCGATGATCTCACGCATCCGGACGATATTGGTATCACTCGCGCCTAAGTCGGCATCGTTCCAGGTTCCGTCGAGCAACAGGATGATACGCTTAGCAGCCATGATTGCCCCTTACTTCCGTGCGGGAGAGAACTGCTCGGCCAGCCTATCCAGCAGATGGAACACAGCTTTCGCCATTCAACGCTTGCCACTGTCTTAGAGTGTATGCGGCGGCTCGCCAAGCAGCTTAGCTTTGCGATTAGCATCGCGATGCGTATGTCTGCCTTGGCGCTGGTGAGGCTCGGCTTAAATGCGTCTGGCCCGTAGGCTTCTTGCGCAAGCCTGTTCAACATCGCTGACTGCGCGCCTGTCATTGGCTGGTTGGCAGTGACTGGTTGTGGCTTGCGGGCGGTAGTCATGCGGCATCCGTCTTAATGGATTAAGCTTACCGTTACAGACCGGTTGCATTGGGGTGAAGGCCTGCTATGAAACCTACCTCCGATCCTGTCCGTATTTCATATCCCAGAGTGTGCCATGGCCAAACCAGCTGTCATCCTCATCGGTGCCGACAAGGGGGGCGTCGGCAAGACAACCGTCGCCCGCACCTTGCTCGATTACTTCGGCGCCCATCAAACGCCAACCCGAGCCTTCGACACTGAGTCGCCGCGCGGAACGCTCAAGCGCTTTCATCCTGACGCGACCGAAGTCGTGGATGTCACATCGGTTTCCGACCAGATGAAGATTTTCGACACGGTCGGCAGTGCCGAAGCCAAGGTAACGGTGATCGATGTGCGCGCTGGTATGTTATCCTCCACGCTGCAGGCATTGAGCGACATCGGCTTCATCGAGTTGGGGAAGACGGGGCAGATTACCCTCGCCATGTTCCATATCCTCGGTCCCTCAATCGCTTCGCTCGAGGAAATCGCCGAAACCGCCCGCTTCGTCGGGGACGCCAATTACTTCCTGGTGAAGAACCACATCAATGAAACCCCGTTCTTCGAGTGGGATCCGGCGACCTACAAATCATACTTCAAGCGCATCAAGGGCGCCGAAGAAATCACCATCCCGAAGCTCAACGAGATGGCTTGCGAGCAGGTTGAAGTGGCCGGCGTTCCCTACGTCTCGTTCGTCGCCAACAAGAATGCCAAAGGCGAGGTGGCCAATTATTCATTCGTGCTGCGCGGCTATGTGCGCCATTGGCTCGGCCAGGTCTGGGGCGAGTTCGACCGCGTCAAGCTGGTCGATTTGGTCGCGCCGAAATTGGAAAAGAACCTCCGCCAAGTTGCCGGCTAGCGCGTTCTCAAGCTGAGAGTCGCGCGGGCGGCGTCTGGTGATTTGATGTCGTTCCGCAATTCCGTCACCATCGTTGCATCGCCGCGTCCGCGTGTGGGCAAGACCCTGCTGGCGCGGCTGCTCACCGATTTCCATTTGCAGGAAGGCCGCTCAGTCGCGGCTTTCGATCTCAATGCCGGCGCGGGCGCGCTGGCGCAGTTCCTGCTCGAGCACGTGACCCGGTCGGCGATCGACGACCTCAAAGGACAGATGGCACTGTTCGACCGCCTGATCGCCGACGATGGCGCCGCCAAGATCGTCGATGTTGGTCGCACGTCATTTGAATCTTTCTTCAAGCTGGCCAGTCAGTTCGGCTTTGCCGAGGAAGCGCGCAGCCGCGGCATTGCGCGAGCCGTCCTCTATGTGATGACGCCGGACGGCACTTCGTTTGAGGCCTATCGCCGCCTGCGCAGCCGACTGCCCGAGGCGGAGCTGGCGCCGGTGCACAATGAAATCTTTGGGGCGGCGCAATACCGGAATAAATATGCGCCGCTAGGCAGCGGCACGGTTGTCGTGCGGCTTCCACTACTGGCGGCGAACGTGCGCAAATACGTCGAGAGGGCACCGTTCTCGTTCGCAGATTCCAAGTGCCGCCGCCCTCGATGCGGACGTGAATATCGAGCTGCAACACTGGTTGCGGCAGATTTATCGTGAGTTCCGGGAATTCTATGCGCGCATCACGCAGACCGATTTGAAGTCTTCGATCCGGCTTTGATTGCAATCCGGCATAATTTACTTTTGAATAATCTGCTTTGGTCTTGGCGCGCCCATTGTCTTGCGCGTCAAAAAGGTAGGCCGAACCACGTTGCAATCGATTACAGCGACCCACAAGGCAATGTAACAACCAGAATTGTTCGCAGTACGCCGGGAGACCGGCACCGAGTAGTCGGTGCAAGTCCGACATGGTGACGGAGTAGCGACCTACACCAGACCCAAGCCAGTGTGCTAGTTTGGCCGGTCCTCAGTCTCGGGGGAGGCAATGAGACGACGCGACAGAAAAAGGCGGCAAAGCAGTAAAGACACAACGTCCCAAGATGTTGAAGCGCCGCAATACGGCGAAGTCGCTCGTCGTCGCACGTCATCCGCTGTTGGTGCCGAGAGGATTGCGCTGCTCACACGTGAGCGGGATGAAGCGCTGGAGCAGTAGGCTGTCCATCAAAATTTTTAGGATGCCATGAAATCCACGCGACCGGCATTAATGTCTAAGCCGTGTGCGCCAAGCGTCCTGCTCGCTATCGGCCCCGCCTGCGCGTGACGCGCCAGACGTTGAGTGACTTCGCGCAGTACTGGCGCCAGCACTCGCAGAGCAGGCGCAAAGGCGCCAATCAAATAAGATGCCACTTTGGGCCTGTCGGGGTAGAGTTGTTCTAATTTTTATAAGGCCGCCGCTCGTCCATCTTCCTCGGGATAAGCCATTTTTTCGGGGAAAAAACACTAGGCTGTGGACTCATAAGCAACCTGCCGCTTGAATGTAGGCATGAATGCAAACGTTATTGTTTGGGATATAGAGACAATTCCCGACCTTAAGGGATTTGCCGCCGCCACCGGCCTTGACGGTAAGATCGATGATGAAATTCGCGCCGCAATGAGCGATAAGTTTGCCAAGCACATTTATCACTTGATCATCTGCATTGGCGCGTGGCGTGGCTAGGCCGTGTCCGCACCGAATGCCCCTCCTTGTCTGTTTCTCAGCCATTCAGGCGCGGACACTGAACCTGCCCGCGAATTGAAACGCCGCCTCCTTAATAGCTCCGACGCGCGCGCCGCGGGCCTTCAAGTATGGCTGGATAAGGACGACCTTGCGCCGGGCATTGGCTGGCAGGCTCAGCTGGAGAAAGTGATCAGCGAGGAGGCTACGGCATTCGCCGTCGTTGTTGGTGCTAACGGCGTCGTGAATTGGGTCGAAAGCGAGGTTCGGCTAGCTCTTTCGCGAGCGACCAGCGTCCCGGATTATCCCTTCATTCCAATCCTCTCGAAGGAGTGCTCGGGGTCCGAAGCGCTACCTGCGTTCGCCCGGCGCTATCAAGGAGTACGCGATCCCCTCAATGATTCCGAGGAATTCGCGAAGCTGCTGCGCGCTGTATTGCACCGATCGCCCGCCGAGAAGACCATCGTGCTTGATAGTCCTTTCGTCGGCCTCAAGGCGATGACGGAAGCGGATGCAGATCGATTTTTTGGGCGAAGTGAGGAGATTGCCGAGCTTGTCGACAAGCTGAAGCACCATCGGCTGATCGCGATCGTAGCCGATAGCGGCGCGGGCAAGTCCTCTCTCGCTCAGGCCGGCCTCATTCCTGCTTTTCGCGGAGGAGCACTCGCCGACACCGCAGGCCGCGAGCCGGATGATCGGCTGTGGCAGGTCGTCGTCATGCGCCCCCGCGCGCACCCTATCGAGGGCTTGAAACGAGGGGTTACTGAAGCGGCCGAGCGGCTCGGACGGGCCGCCGATGATTGCGCTGCCTTGCGGAAGCGCATTGATCCCGCGGACCCGAGCGAGACGGCTTATGCGATCCGCTGCGATTTGCCGGTCGGCAGAACGGAAACTCTGCTGATCGTGGATCAATTCGAAGAGCTGCTCACGGAAACCGAGCAAAGAGATCGCGGTCCATTTGTTGATCTTCTGATGGCGCTTGCCGCTGCAGGCAACTTCCGCATCGTGCTCACCCTCCGCGCTGATCATTTCAACCTATGCCGGCCGTTCGCAAGCTTATTTGAGCATCTGAGCCGCAACGATTACGATGCTGTCCTGCGGTTGCGACGGATCACAGAGCAGGGAATCACCGAAGCCGTGCGCAACCCGCTGCGTCTAGCCGGCTATACAGATGAATCCGAGCAGGATGCGGTCATAGCCTCCATCCGGCGGGACATCAGCGATCGGGCCGGCGATCTCGCGCTGGTGCAAATGGCGCTCTACGCCATGTGGCAGAAGCACCGGGCTGATGGCAGCAATCTTCTTGTCGCGTATTCCCAAGTTGGTGGCGTTGTCGGCGCGTTGGCACATGAAGCCGAGCACGTTCGGACGGACCGTCTCGATGTCGACGAGCGCGGCTTACTTGCCCCGATCTTCGTCCGGTTGGTGCGTCTCGGCGAAACGGGCGGAGCAACGAGGCGCACTGCTGACCTCGCAGATTTCGACGGCCCGCGTCGAATGCTGGCCGCGAGGCTCGCCACGGAGGACTGCGGACGCCTGCTCTTTGCCGGCGAAAAGACTGTCGAGGTCGCGCACGAGGCACTGATCACGCAATGGCCCTGGCTACAGAACATGCTGCACGAGGCTGCCGGGGACATGCGTATCCTCGATCGGCTTATGGACAAGGCCCGGCGCTGGAACACCACCGGGTCACGTCGCAGCGATTATCTCGCCAGCGGTGCCGAGAGGCAGGAGTTTGCGGCGCTGACCGAGCGTCGTCCGGACTGGCCATCGAGCACCGAGCGTGAGTTTGTTGCCGGAAGTGAGGCGGAGGAGCGACGACGGCAGCGTGAAGCGGGTCGGCGCCGGTGGATGACGCGGGGATTGTTAGCCGCTCTCATTCTGATTTTGACCGGCAGCGTGATTGAAGTGTGGCTAGACGCCAAACGAGCAGAAGAACAACGCGACCAAATACTGCTCTCGCAGTCGCAACTACTGCTCTCGCAGTCGCGCTTTCTAACCGATCGCGCGACCCAGCGCATTGCCGAGGGGGATGCCGGCACAGCCATGCTGCTCGCCCTTGAAGCACTGCCGGACGTGAGCAGCGGCATAGAAAGACCCCTTGTACACGCGGCGGAGGCAGCGCTGTTCAGTGCTTACCAAGAACTTCAAGAACGAATTGTCCTGAAGGGGCACAAGAACTCCCTGTGGGGCGCAAGCTTTTCGCCGGATGGCCGGCGCATTGTAACGGCGTCCGAGGACAATACTGCCCGTGTATGGGATGCCCAGACGGGCGAGGCGATCCATATCCTCGAGGGGCACACAGGATCGGTGCGGGCTGCCGCGTTCAGCCCCGACGGCCGGCGCGTGGTCACGGCGTCGACGGACCATACCGCTCGTGTGTGGAATCTTGAGACGGGCAAGCAGTCCGCCATTATCGAACACGGCGCGCCCGTGCGGAGCGCGACCTTTAGTCCCGATGGCCGGAGCGTTGTGACGGCATCCGATGACAAGACCGCCCGCGTCTGGGACGCTCGGACAGGCGAACAGGTCGCTATTTTAATGGGACATACCGCTCCGGTGCGCGTTGCAGTATTCAGTCCCAATGGTCGATACGTCCTTACAGCCTCTGATGACTCCAGCGCGCGTTTCTGGGATGCCGAGACGGGTAACGTGATCCATGTCCTCGAGGGGCATACGAAATCAGTGCGCGGCGCTGTATTCAGCGCTGATGGTGAGCACGCGGTTACAACATCCTTAGACCGTACGGCGCGTTTGTGGGACATGGAAACAGGCAGGCAGTCCGCCATTCTCGAACACGGCGAGGTCGTGTGGAGCGCTGCCTTTAGTCCCGATGGTCGGCGCGTTGTGACCGCGTCGGATGACAACACCGCCCGCGTCTGGGACGCTCAGAAAGGTGCGCAGATTGTTGTCCTCAAGGGACATGGGCGGCCGGTGCAGAGCGCGGTATTCAGCCCAAATGGCCGCATCATTGTGACGGCCTCCGACGATAATACGGCCGGCATTTGGAATGCTGGCAGCGGAAAGCTCGAGACGATACTTAGGGGCCACTTAAGCGAGGTGAGGAGCGCCGCGTTCAGTCCCGATGGTCAGTATGTCCTTACAGCATCCCGCGATACCACGGCGCGTTTATGGAGCGTTGAGCCCGAAAAAAGCACTCAGATGACCGTTCTAGCGGCACACATTGGACTTGTGCGGAGTGCCGTATTCAGCCCGGATGGCCGTCGCGTGCTCACGGTATCCGATGCCAACACGGTGCTGTTGTGGGATGCCAACGCCGGCCAACAGATTGCGGCTTTCGCCACGCACAGCGCGATCTTGGGAAGGGCGGCCTTTAGCCCCGATGGCCGGCTGGTTGCAGTGCCCGATGGCAATACTGTCGTGGTCCGCGACGCTAATACAGGTAAGAAGGAAGACCCTGTCCTGCAGGGGCATAGCGCTCCGGTCTGGAGCGCTGCCTTTAGTCCCGATGGTCGGCGCATTGTGACGGCATCCGATGACCAGACCGCGCGCGTCTGGGACGTTCAAACAGGCGCGCAGATTGCGGTGCTGAGGGCACATACTGCGCCGGTGCGAAGCGCCGTCTTTAGTCCCGACGGCCTGAGCGTGATAAGCACCCAAAGGGCGCAGCGCGCCAGCGGCAGCTTCACGTCCGACGATAGCACTGCCCTACTGTGGAGCGCGCTGTCCGGCAAGGTAGTCCGGCGTTTCGAAGGACATATGGCTCAGGTGTACGACGCCACTTTCAGCCCCAATGGCAAGCAGATCGTGACAGCAGGCGCTGACAATACGGCACGCATATGGGATGCGGCCACGGGCGCGATGAAATCGGTTCTAATGGGGCATTTGGACTCCGTGTTGAGTGCCACCTTTAGCCCTCATGGGCATAGAATCGTGACGGCGTCCGCCGACAATACGGCGCGTGTTTGGGACGCCAAAGCGGGCGCGACAATAGCGGTTCTGAAGGGTCATTCGGGGCCGGTATCAAGCGCTGTGTTCAGTCCTGATGGAGAACAGATACTAACGTCATCGGATGACACCACGGCTCGGATTTGGCTCGTCTTTCCCACGGAGCAAACGCTCGTCGATCGTTCCAAGGTGCTTGTGCCGCGCTGCCTCACGCGTGAACAGCGCAAGAATTTCTTCCTCGGTCCGGAACCGCCGCCTTGGTGCATTGAACGAAAGAAATGGCCATACTGAATTGCCGATTGGACGGTTTGGCTCGAACCGAAGCATACGGGTGCAAATCCAATGATTCGCTCCCCAAAGTTTGGCCCTTCTGATGAGGAATCCGACTAGGCTCGAATCCTGGGGAAATCTGGCCGACGAAGAAGTCAAAGTTTACGGAACAGCAGATTGCATTTGCGGAAGGCGGGGCGCAGGTAGCCGAGGTACCAAATTGTATCGCGAGCGTGAACTGATGCTCGCCTAAACCTGCGCGGCGGTCGTCACAACGGACGGAAGAGCCTAATGTTCGGTTGTGATGGACGGGGGCGCATAATGTCGGGTCGCGGCGGACGGGGCCGCATAATCGGCACGCAAGACTGGCCGACGCGATGATACCCCGGCCGACAGCCCCGCGGCGGCTGGGGCGACGGGCAGCTTCCGGCCTTGCCGAAGGTCCGCAGGCATTGCCCGTTGGACACGGGCTGCCTTCTGCAGCTTCCAGGCGTGCCGACGAGGGGCGGCCGGCAGCGGCAGTTCGGCCACCTTCCAACACTGTCCGACGGGCAGATCCGTTGTGCGCAGCTTCCGGGCGTGCCGACGAGGGGCGGCCGGCAGCGGCAGTTCGGCCACCTTCCAACACTGTCCGACGGGCAGCGGCCGATGCATCGCTGGCCGTCCCAATAAAGGCCGGGCGGGCAGCAGTTGGGCCATACGCCCTGGTCCGGGCCGCACGTGCTAGTCGGTGGCAGCGGCACGATTGGCAGCTCGGACGGCGCCACCGGCGGAGCTGCCGGCCGAGCCGGGCTGACGCTGGCCGCAATAAGGCATGGCATTGCGTCCGCACTCAGGCATCGATCCGCAAATTCCGATGGCCCGACCCCGCCCCGCTTCGGCCCCTCAAGATCGCTGGGCGTCGCTATGATCATCTCGCCGGGTCGGGACAGGGCTCGACAGCGTTGCGGCGCGCCGACTGAGCAGACTTCGATTGTGCCACTACGCAACACCACCATCGTCCGCTGGGACTCAACTAAAAGATCAAAAATCGTACCCACTGGTCGGATGATAGCATCTGGCGTTTTCACCTGATATGCGCTCGATTGCGAGGTACCGCTATTCCAGCGCATGGCACCTGCCTCAGCGCTTACAATGAGTTCTTCAACAGATCGATTATTTTTCAAGACAACACGATCAATTTTCATCGTCGCCGCCTGGCCGATGCTTATCTTCGTCTCATCAACGAATGAAATTACTGCACTACTCCTCACCGCCGTGCGTACAAATTCATTTTCGTAAACATCATCGCCTTCGACTTTCTTGTCCCATGACGTTCCAGACAAGGAGCCCGAAACGTCGCGCACGACAGTTAGCGCACTGCCGACCCGAACAGTCGACGCTTGAACGCAGGTAGAAGCGGTAACTCCGGCAATGATGGCTGCGAGACCGACCCTATAGTGGCGGCAATACATCGCGCCCTCCGCAAGCGTTCTAGTTGTCCGACCTGAAACACGGTGCGGCCCGGCTTTACTCCGCCAGCAAGGCTACGGATCTCGAAGAAGCTTCGTGCATTCAATGCACGGGAACCAGCGAAATTGATAAATTATCCGCGAGGCTGGCGACGCTGCAATTGATCAACATCAAAATAAGAAATAGTATAGCGAAAGTTTTTTACTCGCTTGTCGTGATGTGGCTCGGGGTCCGCATTGGCTACGGCGTGACAGCCTAACCGGGCGGTAAATTCTTGCCTCCAGTCAGATGTCATCTGTGCGCTCGGCAATTTGAGTTCGGATCTCAAGGTTGGGTCGCCTCGCAACAAGGGCCGGCCGAAAGACCAAACGGGGTACCAAGAATGATGTTTATGTTTACGAGACGGCAAGCCGTTGGCATGTTTCGCTTGGTGGCGCTGGCTGCCCCATTTAAATTTTCGCCTCTAAGTGCCGCTGAACCTCAGGCGAATACGGCAGGTGTCCACCTGCTAGGCCAAGACGGCCGGCCTCCTGCGTCGGTCCCTTTGCAACGGACCCAAGCCATATTCCTGCAAGGGGCTGATTCAAGGTCGCCGAATGTGAATTGGGTGCGGGGCAACGAGGCACGCGCCGAGTGGACTTGGGCAGCGCAACTCATCGACAATCCCCAAGCCGTTCCTAACAACCTCGGGAGGTATCTCGTCCAGATACCTGGAGTATTCGAAAAACAGCTTGATTATTCCACCAGTCTCATCTTCGACACGCCCTCGTTCCGAAACGGTGTTCAAATATCGGGGTTCATCGACCGCGTGACGAAGGAGCTCGTAACCAATGCGATCGCCCAGAGGCGGAGAGCGTGGTATACAATGACGCATCATGCCTTTCTGGGCATGCTTACCGCACGTCGTTATGACACCGCCCCTGACGCCCCTAAAAAGATGGCTCAGAAGATGCTGCATCTCGACGCCCCGTCGACGCCGGGTGTCTTTGATCGCCATGAACGCGCAGCGTTGATTCTCGCAAATAAGTTCGCCACGGATCCGCAGTCTTACAGCGATCAGGATTTTGCGGAGTTTCGCGCCGCATTTGGTGAATATGACCAGAGCCAATACGCGTCCATAGAGCGTCCATTCCTTCAAGTTCGCGCCGCGCGTGAAGCCAAAGCCCAGGCGCTTGTCGATGACAAATCAGCCAATGAAGCGGATATGCTCGCGCGAAAAGCTGCAGATAGCGTTCCTACAACGATGCCGAAGGATCTTCTGGCGCGGAAGATTGACAGCCAGTTCGTCGAGCTTTGCTTTCACTGTATGCAGTTCGTCGCCCTGGCCGGCGTGTTTTCCGCCTTAAGCATCCCCGACGAGGGGCCAATGGACGAACAGCTCCAGCCGGATTATCCGCCTGAGTTTATTCAGAAGCTCAACGGTCTCCTCGCCGCAGGATCGAGCGGAATCGGTGAGATTGTCCCGCCCGCCGTCATTCCGCCGACTGACGCGATTGTTGCTGGCCACGTAAAAGTTGAGCCCGCTCCATTGAAAGGAGCACGCATCCCACTGACGTCCTATGAGTTAAACCCTGATCGCGATTTCGGCATAACCCAAGGCGGACAGAGCCTAGCGTCGTGGGGCTGGGGACGCGGCGTGCACTTTCCTAACAGCCTAGTTTCTGCGCTGCAGTACCTGCCAGACGCAGGTCGGGAGGCGGCATTTTACTCGCTAGCTCTCATGTTCAACGAAGACCAGACTAGGAACGGCGTGCTCGTGGCCGGCTTTGTCGACCGCGTGCTCAAGGAACTGTTGATCCAGAAGGTCTTCCGCCTCAACCGCTCGCGCTACGGTTTGGAACACCACACGGTATTCGCCTACAATGAGTTCCTCCGGCGTTATAGCGGCGGCAGTTTCAGACGGCCGGGAATGAGCGATGCTGGTGCGCGGCGGGCCACCAAACGTGCGCTAACGGAGTGCACAGAAAAGCTTTTGTATCTTCATGAAGCAAATAAGCACCCAGAGAAATATTCACCCGTTGAACTCGCAGCGTTCGCGTGGGTGGATGCAGTCGTCCTGAGGCCTCACCAAGCCTACCAGCTTGAAGCCGCATTGCGCCAAGCTTTGAAGAATCAGGACGAGGCCGAAATTACAGCCGGAACGCGCTGGCTCGACATGACGGGAGGCGTGACGCACGACGACGCTATTAATCGCTTGCTCGATCACCAAATCGCAGAGCTAGCTATGTTTGTCTCACACATGGACGGCATGGGACGTGCGATGACGATGATGCGGTTGGAAGCGGAAGAACCTGTCCAAATCGTTCGCGGCAGGGTTGGTCCGAGTGGTGGTATCGTTCCCGAATTGGACAAAGACAAACAAGTGCTCCCTACCGGGTATTTCAATAATCGTCCTGGCCTTCATGCACTGATGCAGCAGATGGGCGTTGACGAAAGATTGATGACACTCAATGAGCTTTTCGCAAACTCCAAATTGAACATCGAAATCACACGTCGACTCGAAGCGGGGCAAAAGTCAGTCTCAATTTCCGGCGAGGAAGCTGCAAAGACCGGAGAGTTCTGAACCATTGTCCCCACGTTTTCCGCCTCCGTAAAAGGTAATGAGGAGAATTCGGACGACCGACGATAGCTAGACCCTATGCCCCGGCAGCTCCGACGAGGGATCCGTTACGTTGTTACGTCGAAACCCGTTAGACCGGAATCCACTATGCAAGGCCATCGAGCCGGGCGATGCCCAAAATGCACCATCCATTACTACCCATTGGCTTAGTTTAACAAATCTAGCGCACGCCGCGTCAGCGCGCATAGTGAGCGCTACAAGAAACAAGATGGAGCAATGCAATGTTTGGAATACGTCAAACGCTTGCAGTTGCAACGGCCATCTTGCTGATGGCTGGATCCGCTCAAGCAGCCGAAGTGTTCACGATCACTTCCTCGGCTTTCAAGGACGGCGAGTTTTTGCCGAAGAGAATGGCCGGCGACTACAAAGCCAATCCGGATTGCGTCGGCGAGAACGTGTCGCCCCCATTCGCCTGGAAGAATGCGCCGGTTGGTACTACAAGCTTTGCGCTGGTCATGACCGATCCGGAGGCCGGATTCGACCACTGGGTCGCCTACGGCATTCCCGCATCGGTCACGTCGTTCGCCGAAGGGGAAACCAGCAAACCCTCGGAAAAATTTGTCGGCGGTGTCGGAACTGCAAAGCAAAGCGTTTATATGGGCCCTTGCACCCCACCGGGACCGCCGCATCACTACACATTCGTGCTGATCGCGACAGATCTAGATCCCAAGGTCCTGCCGCCCGGGCTCGCCAAACTGGAACTGTTCGACAAGCTTCAAGGTCACGTGAAAGGGTCTACCGGCATTATCGGCCTTTTCCGAAACCCATACTGACCCGGCTGCGGAATAGTCCCGCCCATCCACATGCCCTTAAGGTGGGAGGCGGCAAGCTTGGCGTCACTAGGCTGGCTGTTGCCGGCGATCAAGATCACCCGATCGGCATAGCCATCACAGTGCTGTCAACTGCTAGCGCGGTAGCGCCGATGGTCGCTTCGTCGTGACAAGTTCTGATTCATCGTGTAATCTTCGAGCCATCGGCGCCGCAGCGTAAGTCAGCGACGAATATAACGCGTCGCAATATGGCCTGGAAAGTGCCACTTCGCATACCACGTCTTAAGGCGGCCTCTTGGGCGGGGCGAGTATTTTGAAGGCTGAAGATTATCCAGCACTCTTTAGATCGGCCGACGAAGGATCCAACCGTAATCAGCGGCTCTACTTGCGGCTCATTCGCATCGAATACGCCTTGCTGTTATTAGCAGCCATTCTTTCGATGAAGTACTTTGCGGGCGCAACATTCTACCTGATTTACGCGTGTATATTTTTCGTCACGCTTGCCGTGTTGCTCTGCCGCGCGTTGATAAAACCAGAGCAGGATTGGTATCGCTGTCGTGCGCTAGCTGAGAGCGTGAAAACGCTCACTTGGCGATACATGATGGGCGCGGAGCCATTTTCAGCATCCATGGGACTTCAAGAAGCCCGTGAAAAATTTCGTCGTCATTTGGAACGGACATTCAAAGAAAACCGAAGCACCGCGGAAAAGATGGTCGCCGAATGGTCGGACGCTGATCAAATAACCGAAGAGATGGATCAAGTACGCGGACTCAGTCTTGCTGACAAAAAAAAGATATACGCTTCTGACCGAGTAAAAGAACAACGCACCTGGTACACCAACAAAGCTTCAGTAAACAAAAAAGCCGCACAGTGGTGGGTTGGTCTCGGGATAGCATCCTACGCCATTGCGGCGCTGTTGGCACTCAGCAGGATCGAGTTCCCAAACTTCCATCCCTGGCCGATCGAGCCAGTCATCGTCTTTGCGTCCTCGGTTATCGGATGGACGCATATCAAAAAATTCAACGAACTAAAGGCAGCCTACACCGTTGCCGCCCACGAAATTGGTTTGATCAAACCGCGACTGGAAGACGTAACCAACAACACTGACCTCTCTGCCTGTGTGAATGATGCCGAGCTGGCGTTTTCGCGCGAGCACACAATGTGGATCGCGCGTCAATCCAGTTGAGGAGATCAACATGAGCAAAGGTTCTACCTGCGTCATTTTTGACGGCGACATTGGCAAGTGGGCATAGGATCGACTGCCACCGACCAAGTGCGCAGAAGCGGCTTTTTGGGCCGCTGCCGCATCGGAATAGCCGGATACCGTCCAGGACAATAAATTTGATACGAACAAGGTAGTGGCCAAGACACCCATTATACTGATGGTGCCAATGCAGATTAATTGTCAGAGGTATTCAGCAACTTTCTCGACTTCATTGTTATGAGGCTTTTGTGGTTGACTAAGTGAGATTTCTTCGATCAACGCCACATTGTCGTGACTTGGTCATGACTAAAGGGCGCACTGAGGTGGTCCATGTACAAAAATTCGGCTATGCGGACATCGCAAAACCAAAAGCAGCTAGACGCGTCAGCTTTTTGCCGATGATGTATTGAGGCGCTGAATTGATACAGCTCGACGTGCAGGGACGCAAAATAGTGCGGCTGCGTCCGCATCGCACTTGATGATCGCGACGCTCCATGCAGAAACCCCTTTGTTTCGTCCTCATGCCGTTCGGCAAAAAGCCCGGAAATAGCGGCGTCGTCATCGATTTCGACGCCGTCTATGATGAGCTGATCAAGCCAGCGGTCGAATCGGCTGGGCTCGTGCCGCTGCGTGCCGACGAAGAGCAGGCCGGCGGGATCATCCACAAGCCGATGTTCGAGCGCTTGATCCTGTGTGAGTACGCGGTGGCCGATCTCACCACTGCGAATGCCAACGTGTTCTACGAGCTCGGTGTGCGCCACGCCGTCAAACCCGCGACGACGATGCTGTTATTTGCGCCCGACGGAACACGGCTGCCGTTCGACCTTGCACCCATGCGTGCGCTGGCATACCGGCTTGGGGCCGACGGTAAACCCGCTGCTGCCGAGGCGGATCGGGTCAAGCTCGCGCAATTGCTCGGCACCGCCCGAACGGATGTCGTCGACAGTCCGGTCTATCAACTGGTAGACGGCTTTCCTGATATCCAGCACATCAAGACCGATGTTTTCCGCGAGCAAGTGGAATATTCAGCGGTCCTCAAGGAGGAGCTCATGGCAGCCCGCAAGCAGGGCTGCCACGCGATCTCGGCTGTCGAGCAGCGCATCGGACCGCTCAAGCGCGCTGAGGCTGGTGTGCTGGTCGACCTGCTACTTTCGTATCGCGCCGTGAGCGCATGGGATAAGATGATCCGTGTCGCCCGTAGCATGCCTGATCCGCTCCGACGGACTCCCCTAGTCCAGGAGCAGCTTGCTTTCGGCCTTAATCGCGCGGGGCGCGGAGAGGAGGCCGAGCGTGTCTTGCTGCAACTAATCGACGCGCGCGGTCCGAGCAGTGAAACCTATGGCATCCTCGGCCGCGTCTACAAAGACCGCTGGGAGGAAGCGTTGAAAAAGGGCGAGGAGATCCTTGCCGGCGGCCTACTCGACAAGGCCATCGATGCATATTTGAAAGGCTTCGAGACCGATTGGCGGGACGCCTACCCCGGGATAAATGCGGCAACGCTGATGACGCTTCGAACGCCCCCCGACACACGCCTCGAGCAGCTCCTGCCGGTCATCCGCTATGCGATCGAACGCCGGATCGCCTCGGGAAAACCGGACTACTGGGACTATGCCACGCTACTCGAGCTTGAAGTGCTTGCGAACGACGAGAACGCCAGTATGGATGCGCTTGGCAAAGCGCTGTCGTCCGTCCGCGAGCGCTGGGAACCGGAGACGACAGCACGCAATTTGCAGCTCATTCGTGAAGCGCGGGAAGCCCGAAATGAGGCGGCTCCTTGGATGAAGTACATCGAAGATGTTGCACATCAGTTTCGGAAGCAACAAGATTGAGCCACTTGACCGTCTTTGTACATGTACGCGAGGCAAGTCTGCGCATATCGATCTCCTTGTTCGGCGGCCTTGCGATACCAACGGGCCGCTCTCCGCAAGCATGCACTGCCCGGATCTACCGAGGGTGCTATAGCCTGCGACGCGGCAAAGCTTCATCGCTCGCTTGAATCGTTTCCCCAATGTCTAACCTGCCCGAGTTTTGGTCAACAGCGAGAGCTGCTTCCCAAGTTAGTCGGTCAGCTCGGTTATCGAGATGGTGCCGTTATGGTCGCTGTTCCGCGGCGAAGCCAAGCAGCGCGTCAAGCAATGCTTTGCTGAACGCACCATGCTGTCATTTTTCATCCTCTCTCGCGCGCTTGTCCGCCGTCGAGGTAGATGTCAGAACTGTCACGTTGCCGGGTCTGAATAACAACGAGCTTCGGCTCGCAGATTGCAGCGGCATAGGAGTTCCTTCCACAAGCTAAGGATGTCCCGCAAAGTAGAGTCTCTCCAGATATTTGGGCGTGCCTGGCCTGAAATAGCGAGCCTTCCACGAGTCGTTCGGGACGAGGAATGATCGTGCGCTCTCTGGACCCGTCGCAGCTCGCGCATGTGCAAGGCCACGAAACTGGAAGTGGTTGAAGAGGCGCATGAACTCTGACAAATAAAGATCCGCGACTCGCTTGTCCCCCCGGATCACCAACATGTTTTCATCGTTCTTGCGTGTCGATGCGTCGCTAAAATTTGCTGAACCCGTGATCAACAGGGGGTCCTTTCCCAATGGATCAATGATCATGTATTTTGTATGAATATATTTGACGTGGGTGTTCAGCCCGCTAAGGTGTTCTTCCATCCATCGTTCGAACTCATTTTGAGGCAGGATATTGGCGACCGCCACCTCGTTGAGGAGCGATTCAATGTCTTTATCTGCGCTTTCCAACAGAACATAACGCAGATAAGGTTTAGTTTGCTCGAGTACTTCTTCGAAAAGATCGTTAACGCCAAACGCTGCGGTGAAAAAGACCGCAGTGTTGGCCTTATCCATTAGGCGCGCATACCATCTCAGCAGGTCCAGATTAGACCGCGGACTAAACGCTGCTCTTGTGCCGATCGCAGGAAGTCCATCGGGGATCGAGAAAATCTCATCGTTCCAGGGCCGGATATCTCGCATTTCCGGGTCTTTCTGCAATTCCTCCCAATACTTGAAGTAGGCGGCGGCGACGTCCTTATTCCTCACAATGTGACCGCAGTTCGAGTGGCCGAAAATGCCTCCATCCGTAAAGTTCGTCGATCCGGTCCAAACCTCGACGGGCTCACCATTGTGGAGCAGGACCATGAACTTGTTATGAGAAATAGCACTGCGACTTCGGGTTCGCGGAATCACGAGATCCTCAATTTTGGCTTGGCGAATAGCCGTCCAATTGGCGTCAGCCGGTCCGTTCGCTTTTACCCGCGCGTCGAAGATGATCTTCACGTCTACTTCTGAGTCCGCAGCCTCTCTGAATGCGTTCAGCACAGCTCCTTGCTGAAGTTCATAAGCGGCGACACGAAGGCCCCAATCGGGGCCATTGGCTTTGTGGATGAAATTGAGCATCGCTCGAAAGAGGCCGCGTGACAGCCACTGAAACGCCTCGCGATTGGGAACGTCCGCTGGGCGACGATCGCCAAATTTTCTGACATAGGCCTGCGAGCCGGCAACGCCGCGGTTGAAGTAGACCGCGTGCTGTCCTTCATCCTCCTTCTCCGTCGCAATTCTTACCTCGACAGTTTCAGAGGCGCGCAACGCACCGGGCTCACCCCGCATCGCTACGATCCTATAGGTATATTCGTGACCGTAGCGCGTGGTAAAATCGCCCCAGAAAAATCCCTGAATCGGGTGCTGCTCGGTCGAAACCATGCCTTCTTGTACGGGCACGTCGGGGAACACCTTGAGCGCCTGCAACCATGCACGTGAGTTGCCGTGCCCGTGTTCGATCCGCTCAATCCCAAACCCGAGTACGCCGTCGCTGGCAGCCTCCTCCATATCGATGCCGAGAAGCACCACGTAGGC
>DASSLE010000553.1:0-2393 GCA_035689725.1 Pseudolabrys sp. | reverse complement strand
TGACTTCGTCTAGGCGCTGATGCGTTCGATCGCCGCGCCACAGCGGGCGAGCTTGTCCTCGAGCCGCTCGAAGCCGCGATCGAGGTGGTAGACGCGATTAACCAGGGTCTCACCCTCGGCGGCCAGTGCCGCAATCACCAGCGACACAGAAGCGCGTAGGTCGGTCGCCATCACCGGTGCGCCTTTGAGGCAATCGACGCCCTCGATGGTGGCGGTGTCACCGTCAAGTTGAATGTGCGCGCCAAGACGAGCCAACTCCTGAACGTGCATAAACCGGTTTTCGAAAATGGTCTCGGTGATGTGCGAAGTACCCTTGGCCAGCGTCATCAACGCCATCAATTGCGCTTGCAAATCGGTGGGAAAGCCCGGGAATGGCGCAGTCGCAACGTCGACCGGGGCAAGCCCGGTCCCATTCCGAGCGATGCGGATGCCTTCGTTCGTCGGCGTCACTGTGGTCCCGGCCTGCGCCAGGACGTCGAGCGCCGACTGCAACAGCTCGGGGCGCGTATTTTGCAACAACACTTCGCCGCCGGTCATCGCCACGGCCATCGCGTAAGTCCCCGTCTCGATCCGATCGGGCAGCACCGCATGGCGTGCGCCGTGCAGTTTCGACACACCTTCAATGACGATCCGAGAAGTCCCAGCGCCCGAAATTTTCGCACCCATCTTGTTGAGGCATTCGGCGACGTCAGCGACCTCGGGTTCGCGCGCAGCATTTTCGATCACAGTTGTGCCAGTCGCCAGCGATGCGGCCATCAAGGCCGTGTGGGTGCCGCCGACAGTCGCCTTCGGAAATACAATCTCACCGGCGCGCAGCCCTTTCCTAGCGCGCGCGATGACATAGCCGCTTTCGATTTCGATGTCGGCACCAAGTTTCTCAAGTGCCATGATCAGCAAATCCACCGGCCGTGTGCCGATCGCACATCCACCGGGCATCGACACCTTGGCTTCACCCATCCGCGCCACGAGAGGCGCTACCACCCAAAAGCTCGCCCGCATCGTGGAGACCAGATCGTATGGAGCGGTCGTGTCGACGATGTGCTTCGCAGAGATGTGAATGGTGCGGCCTTGGTTAGGGTCATCACCGGGTCGTTTGCCGGCGATCATGACATCAACACCATGGTTGCCGAGAATGCGCTGAAGCTGATTAACGTCGGCCAACCGCGGGACGTTCTCGAGGATCAAAGTATCCTCAGTCAGGAGACTCGCGATCATCAAGGGAAGTGTTGCGTTTTTGGCGCCCGAAATCGGAATCGTGCCGCTCAGACGTTGCCCGCCGACTATGCGTATTCGATCCATGCTCGCCCCACCTGCTTGCAGCTATCGGGCCGTTCCAAGTCAACCTGCGAACCGCGCGCCACGTTTTTGCAGGCCCGATATTTTAAAAGACTAGCACCTCCGCCGCGAAATTGCGGCGAAAGTCGGACCCTGCAAATGTCAATCCTTCAGCGAATTGGGTCCTCGCGGGGAGCCGAGCCCGGCTTTTTCGGGCTTTCGGTGGCCGGCGGTGCGCTGCGCCCCCGCTCTTGCGCCTTGCGCCTGCGCAAGTTTTCGCGCAACGCCGCCGCAAGACGCCCCTCGCGGTTGCCGGTTTTCTTTGCGTTGTTGTTGTCACCAACCCGTCCCATTTGCCGCATTATCCGTCCGCCGGCGCGCTCCGCAAGCTGAGCCATCGCCTTGCCTCACGGGGGGCCATTATGGCAGTTTCCGGCGCGTTCGCGCGGCGCCATTCCTTTTGCCCGATCTTTGCTGCCGTAGCTCAGTGGTAGAGCACCCCCTTGGTAAGGGGGAGGTCGAGTGTTCAATCCACTCCGGCAGCACCAAATTTTCCTGAAAAATCAGAGCGCCTTATAGCTTCGGCGGTTCGCGCGTTCGGCAAGTATCGGCAGAACGAACCACGAATTCCCCACCTCAATACGGGGAAAATCCGGGGACTCTGTTCACGGCGTTCCGTGTAAAAATCCGTGCATGCTCACCCTCAAAGCGGCCTCAAAATCCCGCTCGATTCTCCGCGCCGTCTTAAATCATGTCCCGCAACCGGAGTTGTGCAATGACCGAAACTGTCCAACGGATTGTTCTTGCCTCGCGGCCGGTTGGGGAACCCACGTCAAATAATTTTCGCTTGGAAGAACTTCTGATTCCTCAACCCGGACCGGGCCAGATGCTGTTGCACACGCTGTGGCTTTCACTCGATCCTTATATGCGCGGCCGGATGAGCGATGCTCCGTCCTACGCCAAGCCGGTCGGCATTGGCGAGGTGATGGAGGGCGGCACCGTCAGCGAAGTGGTTACCTCGAATGTGCATCGCTTCGCGAAGGGCGATATCGTCGTAGGTCGGACTGGCTGGCAGAGCCATGCGCTGTCCGATGGCTCTAGTTTGCAGAAGGTCGATC
>DASSLE010000552.1:0-2332 GCA_035689725.1 Pseudolabrys sp. | reverse complement strand
CTGCTCGAGCATGCGCGCGTGCTCCGCGCGGTAATCGGGCGGGACGATCAGGAGCGCGAGATCGCGCCCGGCGACCTCGTCGTCGCGGAAGCCGAACATCGCGACGGCACCCGGCCCCCAGCGAAGGACGACGCCGTCGGTGCGCAACACGACCGCCGCGTCGGGTGAATGCGGGCGGAGGGTCTCGTCGATGCGGGCTTCGCCGAGAGGCTGTGCCGACGCCGGCGCGTTCACGTCGGAGTCGGGTTCGGCACGTTCGGCGGACGGGGATCGCATCTCTTTGTCGGCAGGCACGGCGCTACCCCCGTGCCGGAAACGTGCGGTGTCTGGCGCGCCGCATCGGAACAACCGCGCGAGCCGTCGACAAGACAAATGTCCGGCTATTTCACTGCGCCAGTCGCGGCTTTGCAATACCGGCTGGTGAAGGGTTATTGGTCCCACGCGGGAGATGGTACTTTTTCTGCAACAAGCGCGGTGGTGCTGGCGACCGTCGGCACACTTCTGATAGTGTTGAAGAACTCGACGTTTCAGCGATGCAGTATTGCCGCGAGCGCTTCGAAGAGAGAGGTTCGGTAACTGGTGGCGCTCGATCTTGGGTTGGTGTTGCTGTTCTTCGCCGATTTAGATCGCCATATTTGCTGTTTCTGGCTCGGCCGGGTACAACCACTTCGCCATTCGTCGTAGGTTCTGCGCGGTTGCTGCAAGCAGAAACTCGTCGTGAGCACCACTGGGCCCGCGCAACCGCAGTCGATCAAGCTTCAGGATCCGCTTGAGGTGAGCGAAGAGCACCTCGACCTTCTTGCGGTCCTTGCGTGATTGCTTGTACGCGTCCGTCTTGGCCAGCTCGCGAGCCACGTCTCGCGCTGATTCATAGATGCTGCGCGCGATCTTGCGCATCGGTGTGTTTGGACAGCAACGCCTCTTCAACGGGCAAGCTGTGCAATCGGCTTGGCTCGCGCGGTAGATGATCGTGTCGGCCTTGGTAACATGGCTACGCGGCGTCTTGAAGGCCCGTCGTTCGCGCCGCAGCACCTGGCCCTGTGGACAGTGGTATTCGTCGCCCTCCGGATCCCACCGGAAGTCACTGCTGGATAGGGTTCCATCATCGCGCTGGGTCCGGTCCCACACCGATACATGCGGTTCGATCTGCTTCTCGTCGACCATCCACGCCAGCATCTCGGCCGTGCCGTAAGCGGTGTCGCCGATCAGCCGCCGCGGCTTGAGATCAAATCGCGCCTCAACCCGCTCGATCATCGTCTTGGTGGCGTTGATCTCATCGAGCTTGTGGGAGGGCGTCGCCTCGACATCGACCACAATTCCCGCGGCGATGTCGATCAGATAGTTGGCCGAATAAGCGTAGAACGCCGGTCCCCATACCGCACTCCAGCGCGCCGCCGGATCGGTTAGCGAAATGTTCACGGGCGTCTTCTTCTCGACCTCATCCTGATCCAGCGCCGCCAGATATTCGCGCACCGGACGGCTGATCGATCGCCGGTCCGACCAGTCGGCGTCGCCGCCGGGCACGCCACGCTGACGACTGGCATCGGCCGCCACCAAGCTGGCATCGACGGCGAATCCCTCGCCACCCACCAGCCCTTCCCGTACACAGCGCTCCAAGACCTGCTCGAACACGAACCGCAGCGTGTCGCTGTCACGGAAACGGCCATGCCGGTTCTTGGAGAACGTCGAGTGGTCCGGCACCGGGTCTTCCAATCCCAGCCGACAGAACCACCGATACGCCAGATTCAGATGGACTTCCTCGCAGAGTCGCCGCTCGGATCGGATTCCGAAGCAGTAACCCACGACCAGCATGCGAATCAGCAGCTTTGGATCAATCGAGGGCCGGCCGGTATGGCTGTAGAACGGGGCAAGGTGCTGGTGCAACTCACCTAGATCGAGGAACTGATCGATTCCCCGTAGCAGGTGATCCGCAGGAATGTGATCGTCGAGGTTGAATGAGTAGAACAGCTTCTTCTGTCCGCCAGGCTGTTGTCCCATCATCCTCGCTTCTCCCCCATGCCGGCCCTGCTATGAGCATAGTCACCAAGCGTCCGTTTTCAAGGGAGTTTTTCAACACAATCGGTCGCGTACGGGCGTAGCAGTGTGGAGCTGAACGTCCGAAGTCCGGCCCGCAGCCGACTTGCAGTCGATGGCATCTCAAGACTGCAGAGGGCCAATTCTGTTGAAATACTCGATGTTTTGGCGGCGGCTCCCGTGCCAGTGATCGCAGATTGCAGAGCTTGGTTACGGAATGCTGGTCACTGAGGAAGTGGATTGGTTCCTGATGCTGCTTTATGCGGCTATCGGAGCCACTTCAGGCATTTCAAACATC
>DASSLE010000551.1:0-2847 GCA_035689725.1 Pseudolabrys sp. | reverse complement strand
GACGGTTCTGCCGCCAGACATCCCGGCACCGCAGGACGACGGCGGGGCGCGGCACCTGCCGGGTATGAAACTCGCGGACCTGGCGCTGCCGGCGACGAGCGGAGCGGCGGTCAACCTGGGACGGCTTGCCGGCCGCACCGTGCTCTACATCTATCCGCGCACCGGGGTCCCTGGAGTGGATCTGCCGCCGGGATGGAATGACATTCCGGGCGCCCCCGGCTGTACGCCGCAATTCTGCGGCTTCCGCGACCATTTCGCCGGGCTTAAAGGCCTCGGCGTCTCCCATCTGTTCGGCCTATCGACCCAGGACACCGACTATCAGCGCGAGGCCGCCGGACGCCTGCATCTGCCGTTCGCGATCCTCTCCGATGCCGGGTTGGCA
Source organism: Pseudolabrys sp. (assembly GCA_035689725.1). Taxonomy (GTDB): domain Bacteria; phylum Pseudomonadota; class Alphaproteobacteria; order Rhizobiales; family Xanthobacteraceae; genus Pseudolabrys. Next base: position 2,465 of record DASSLE010000551.1, on the reverse strand, counting down.
TTCACCCGCGCCATGAGCCTGCCGACATTCACCGTCGCCGGCATGACGTTGCTCAAGCGCATGGCCCTGGTCATCGACGACGGGGTTATCACCAAGGTGTTTTATCCGGTGTTCCCTCCGGACCAGAACGCCGCCGACGTTGTTGCGTGGCTGCGGAACCATCGCTAGACGACCGATTCCATGAAAGCGGCGGTCATGGAACTGGTGATTGGTTGGCGGATTCCTCGTTTGCGGTCGATCAAACGAGGACTGGCATCATGGCAAGATGGCGGCATGCGGTCGAGTTGGCGATGACCGATGAGGCGATTGGAAAGCTGACGGAGATTTCGCGCTCGCGAACCGAGGCGGCGAGCCGAGTGGCGCGGGCACAAATGCTGCTCAGGTACGCTGAGAAGCCGTCGTTCTACGCGGTGGGACAAAGACTCGGGGTCCATCATCAGACGGTACAGCGCTGCGTCGAACGGGCGCTGGCCTATGGCCCGCTGGCGGCACTCGATGACCGACCGCGACCGGGCAAGGAGCCTACGATCACGCCGGAAGCCAAGGCCTGGTTGGTGTCGCTGGCGTGCGACAAAGCCAAAGAGCACGGCTATCCGCACGAGTTGTGGACGACACGGCTTTTGGCCCGCCATGCGCGCCAACGCGGGCCGGCGGCGGGGCACGAATGTCTCAGCCATTTGGTCCAGGGCACGGTGTGCAAGATCCTCGGCCAAGAGGATATCAAGCCGCACAAGGTGCGCTACTATCTGGAACGTCGCGACGCCGCGTTCGAGCAGAAAATGGCGGAGGTTCTGTGCGTCTATCGCGAGGTCCAGGTCCTGAAAAAAGCCGCCGCCAAGCCGAACAAGCCGGTGGCGATCGTCTCCTACGACGAGAAGCCGGGAATCCAGGCCATCGCGACGACGGCGCCGGATTTGCCACCGGTGCCAACCGTCCATGCCACCTTCGCGCGGGATCATGAGTACAAACGCTATGGCACGCTCAGCCTGTTGGCCGGGATTGATCTGCTCACTGGAAAGGTCCACGCGCTCGTCAGAGATCGCCACCGCAGCAAAGAGTTCATCGAATTCCTCAAACTTCTCGATGCCGCCTATCCGGCCAGCACCGCAATCAAGCTGATCCTCGACAATCATTCCGCACACATCTCAAGGGAAACCAGAGATTGGCTCGCCACACGACCGGCAGGCCGCTTCGACTTCACGTTCACGCCCAAGCACGGCTCCTGGCTCAATCTGGTCGAGGGCTTCTTCTCCAAATTCGCCCGCTCCGTCCTGCGTCACATCCGAGTGACCTCAAAGCACGAACTCAAGGAACGCATTATGGCCGGCATCGCCGACGTCAACCGCCATCCAGTCATCCACACCTGGTCCTATAAGCTCGCCGAGACTACCTGATATGATTCGAACCATGGAAACGCTGACCTAGTACCACTATCGCTGATGAATGAGTCGTGATTCAAGGATGCATGAGCAGCATCCCTGAAGCGACACCTGTCACTTGGACGATGAAGGAGCGCGCTGATCCGGGGAGCTGGTTTCCCTGGCCTGCGGAGCAATCCGACCGCGGTACCCGCCTCAGCCACCGGGTGCTCCTTGAGTGTTGACGTAAAGCGAATACAGCGACTTGCTCGCTGCCATGAACACCCTGTTACGTTTGGCTCCGCCGAAACAGAGGTTGGCGCAACGTTCCGGTAGGTGGATGCGGCCGATCAGCTTGCCTTCAGGCGAATAGATAAATACGCCATCGAGTTCGGCAGTTCCCATTCCCCACCCGCACCACAAGTTGCCATCAACATCGGAGCGCAAACCATCGGGAGTGCCCGGACCGGCGTCCACGAACACGCGGTCATTGACGAGCTTTCGACCATCAACCACGTCGTAAACCCGGATGAGGCGGTTCGGCGTCGCTCGAGATTCAACAACGTAGAGCTTTGTCTCGTCGGGCGAGAAACACAGGCCGTTAGGCCCGCGCAAATCGCTGGCGACAATAGTTGCCTGACCCGTTTCGCCATCTACCCGATAGACGCTCTGCGGCAGTTCGGCAGTCGCCGCGTTTCCCTCGTAATTGCCAGCAATCCCAAACGGTGGATCGGAGAACCACACGGACCCATCCGACTTTACCACCACGTCATTGGGTGAATTAAGCGGCTTACCGTCGTACCGGTCGAGGATCACGGTAATGCTACCGTCATGTTCGGTCCGCGTGACGCGTCGAGAGCCGTGTTCGCAAGTGATGAGCCGGCCTAGCCGGTCTTGGGTGTTGCCGTTGGCGTAGTTCGAGGGTTTGCGGAATACGATGACGTGCCCCGTCTCTTCCTCCCATTTCATGATTCGATCGCCAGGAAGGTCGCTCCACAACAGATATCGGCCGCCGCCGAACCAGACTGGTCCTTCGGACCAGCGCATTCCGCTAGCCAGGCGTTCGACTGCGGCATTGAAAATCCTATATTTGACAAAGCTCGGATC
>DASSLE010000550.1:0-3800 GCA_035689725.1 Pseudolabrys sp. | reverse complement strand
TCGATCTTTCAGGCATCGACGAACTGACCGAGATTACGGCCAATGAGCTTGGCATGGTGATCGGCACAGGCGTGACCCTAGCCGCACTTACTCGCAACCCAGAGATCGCCGGTCGTTACCGCGCGCTTGTGCAAGCAGCCGAAGCAATTGCTGCGCCTGGCCACCGCGCTATCGGGACGGTCGGCGGCAATTTGTGTCTCGATACGCGCTGCGTCTACTACAATCAGAGTGAATGGTGGCGCAGCGCAAATGCTTATTGTCTGAAAAACCGCGGCGATGTTTGCCACGTCGCCCCACAGGGACAGCGCTGCCACGCCGCCTTTGCTGGCGATCTTGCGCCCGCCCTGCTTGTTTTAGGTGCCGAAATCGACATCGCTGGCCCACAAGGCCAACGCCGGATTCCCCTAAGCGAACTTTATGTCGAAGATGGCAAGGCTCATCTTGCCTTGACCGACGGCGAACTTCTAGTAGCTCTTCACCTCCCCGCAAAACCACCGCCGTCGGCCTATGCTAAAATTCGGCTACGGGGTGCGATCGACTTCCCGTTGGCCGGCGTGGCAGTTGCGCTCGCGGCAACGGGTTCGAATGTTAAGTCGCTCCGCGTCGCGCTAACAGGCACGAATTCGCGACCGTTCCTTCTTGCCGGCACAGAAACCTTTGCCGGCCGACCAATCGATGAAAAACTGTCGCATGAGCTAGATCGGCTTGTGCAAAAGCAAGTCCAGCCCATGCGAACGACGATTGCATCCGCTAATTATCGTCGGGTCGCAGCCGCTGCGTTGGCCCGGCGTTTGACCGCAAAACTTTTCGCTGAAAGCGCCGCCTGATTTCGCTTCGCAAGGTCGCTGTCTTTCTCTCGAAGACATCCCGGTGCAGTTGACTTACGTCGTCGGAATAACAGCCGTTGCCTCCAGTTCGATCTTTGCCGGCGCGTCGAGAAGATCGGCAACAAAAATCATACTCATTGTAGGGTAATGGTTTCCCATCAGCGCCTTCCATATGCGTCCGAGTTCGCGCCGGCCCGCTAGATAGGCGCGCTTGTCGATACAATATGCGGTCAGTCTGCAGATGTGACTCGGCATCCCGCCTGCCTCGGCAAGAATTGCGAGTATGTTCTTGAGCGCCTGCTCGAACTGCGGAACCAGCTCTTCGCTTTGGAAGTGCTGATTAGCATTCCAGCCAACTTGGCCGGAAATGAACACAACGCGGCCAGCTGAAACGCTGATCCCGTTGGAATAACCGACCGGCGGCGACCAGCCTGGCGGATGAAGAATCTTCATGGAGACCTCGATCGTTCGTCAACGTACCGTTCGCAAGGTCCCGCGCACTGCGCTACGGTCGTCCGCAGCGAGCGCACGCAATTTAGCGACGTCTCTTACGACAACGTGCGAAGCTTCGACCGTCACACCGACGGACCTCAATCTTGCAAACGCACGCGACAACGATTCGGGCGTCAACCCAAGTTGACCGGCGATCAAAACTTTGTCGTATGGCAGCGCCAGTGCGCATTGACCTTGCTCCGCTAATGATAGTGACGCGAGGAACTCGGCGACCCGCTGCACGCCACTTTGCGCCTTGAGATGCTCGACTTGCTGCACGAGCTGATGCATGTGCTGTGAGATCGACGCGACCATCGCCAATGCGATATCGGGAGTTTCGCGGATGCAACGAACGATATGATCGGCTGGGATGCGTCCAACGCGCGCGTTGCTTACAGCTTCAACCGTCGACAGGTATCGACTTCCGGTGAAAGCAGCTGCCTCCGCAAAACTCTGGCCTTTCGTCATTATATCGATCACGGTTTCATCGCCGGACGGCGTGCTGCGATAAAGCTTTATCCACCCGTCGATGACAATAAAAAATGCTGTCGCCGGCTCGTCCTGCCGAACTATCCATTCATGTGGACGCAACATAATGGCAGTCGCGGGCGCAATAATGTGCTCAACGGTCTCGGGCTTCAGTCCCCGAAACACCGCGATTCGGGAAATGATTTGAAGATCGCCGGCCGTCAATTTTAAAGACATGCACAGGGCCTCACGTCATGGCAGTAGCCTCACTCAAGGTTCCCATCAACCCGGCCGCCTTGATCCGGATCAAAAATTTTCCGACCACGGCGCCTTCTGATGCTGCAGTGCACACTATGTAAACTGGCATTTCGGGTCATTCGGGCGGTATTGCGGAATAAGCGCTACGTCTTAAAAACGCGGTTGGTTCTGCCGGCGTGACAAGGCAGCTTTCGAACGCGCGCTACTGCGAATTCCGCTGCGGCTCACGAGTTTTCGCATGGTCGCTATCGTAACCGAGCTGAGTGTTGCTCGCGCGATATTGTCGATTTCGCCCAGAATCTGACCCAGGGCCTGACCCTCCGGCGTTGCATCCGCCCTCCCGGTGTCCCGCTCAACGGCGCTCGAATTTTCGAACAGTTGGACGACATCCAATAACGTGGTTCGCCTGGCATTTCCGACGAACTGATATCCGCCACCCGCGCCGCGAACCGCGCGGACAAGGCCAGCCCGGCCCATGACATGCATGACTTTGGCTAGATGGTGGCTGGAAACGCCGTACTTCTGGCCAATGTCGGCGACAGAAAGCTGAAGGCCTTCACGCTCGGCTAATTCCAAAATCGCAAATATGGCAAGCCGGGTAGAAATCTGCAGCTTCATGGCAACATCATCCGCATGGCAATCCCCATTCAATCGAGGTCCTTCTCAAGCTGGATGTAAGGTCCAGCCATCATCCCTTCGCCACGGAAGAACAGCAGGGGGAGACGGGCATCATTCGCTACCATTGTCCGCATCTTGTTGATGCCCCCTTTCTTGAATTTACTGGCGATCGCCTCGAACAGCGCTGTCCCAATATTTCGTAAGCGCATTTCGGGTTCGACTGACAGCGCAAATATCCAGCCGCACGGCGTTGAGCCGAATTCCCAAGCGCGAATCTCGCCGATGATGAAGCCAACCACGCGCGGCTTCCCCTGCTCCGTGGGGAGCTCAGCAACCAGAAAGAACCGCTCGTGCGGTCGCCGCTTTCCGTAGCGAGTGAAGACGTCATTCCAGTAATCGGCTTTGGCAAGCTTTGTTACTCGGGCGTCGAGTGCAATAATCTGCGGAATATCGGCGGCTTGTACGCGCCGGACCTGCATAGCTGCATTGGTCTTCATTGCTCGCGTCTTTTTATCCATCGCCAACGCGTCACGGTCTTTCTTTCCGCCACATGAAGGCATAAAGGCTAGCATACAATTAGGCATTACGGTACCGATTTATACAGATATCTTCGTGGGGAGCACAGCGCGAGCGCAAGTCAGAGTGACCGCAACAGTCACACACTCAAATATATTGCCCTGAATCGACGCGCAGCACTTCACCGGTGATGCAGCGGGCAGCATCCGACAGCAGGAACAGCACGGCGTTGCTAATGTCTTGCGGATCAGCAAGCTCGGCAAGCACTGCTTCATCCACGGCTGCGCCCAGAATTTCCTCTGGCAACACGCGCGCCATATCGGTCATAACCATGCCGGGCGCTACCGCGTTTACCGTGATGCCTTTCGGACCCAATTCCCGTGCTGCGGTCTTGGTTAAACCGACCAGACCCGCTTTCGCCGCCGCGTAATTGGCCTGGCCGAATTTGCCGCGTAAACCGTTGATCGACGTGATGTTGACGATGCGGCCAAATCTTTGCTCAGCCATCCGGGGCGCGACAGCGCGAATCATATTGAACGTGCCGGTGAGATTCACACTGAGCACCGCCGCCCAATCGGTATCGCTCATCTTCGCAATCGAGCGGTCGCGGGTGATGCCGGC
>DASSLE010000549.1:0-6228 GCA_035689725.1 Pseudolabrys sp. | reverse complement strand
CTGTCGTCGGACCCGTGGCTCGCAATAATGGTCCCGCGGCCGAAGAGATCGGAATTGAGATTGACGGCGATCACCAGTCGCGCGCCAAGCGCGCGTGCCGCTGACACCGGCACTGGATTGACCAACGCTCCGTCCCCCAGCCATCGGCCCCCGATCAGCACAGGCGGAAATATTCCCGGCAGCGCATAGGACGCACGCAGCGCGTCGCTCAATCGTCCGCGTGTCAGCCAGATTTCGTGACCGGTATTGAATTCAGTAGCGATCGCCGCGAAGCGGATAGGCAGTTCGTCAATCCGGCTCTCCTTGAGACCGGACTCTAGCTGGGAGGCAAGGTGGCCGCCGCCGATCAAGCCGGAGCCGGACAGGCTGATATCGAGATAGCTCAGCACGCCGCGCACCGTGAGTGTGCGCGCCCAGCTTTCCAGGTTGTCCATTTCCTTGGCGGCATAACAGCCACCAACCACAGCGCCGATTGACGTGCCGACGATCACGTCAGGTACGATGCCGTGCGCCAGCAGAGTGCGCATCACGCCGATATGGGCAAAGCCGCGCGCGGCACCTCCGCCGAGCGCCAGACCGATAGTTGGGCGCGTAGCGGCCGGTTGTGGTTGCGTGGTGGCTTCCGCCGCACGGTCGCCATTGCGCGCTCGCGCAAATATGCCCTCGAACACCAAGACTGTTTTCTCCCTAATCCCTGCTCGTCGCCCGGGGAAAGTCCCTCGCACGAGAGCGTCAATCCAGCAATCCAATTAGTGCTGGCGGAGTCTTGTGACCGAAACGTGACAGGGAGCGTGCGCCCGCCGGATTACGTAAGGGTTAAAAGTCGCGCCGAACGATTGGTTCCTCAAACCCCAAACCGTGTGACTATAGCGGCGAGATTTGGGCGCTCGCGATCCTCTGGGGGCTTGGCCGGACGTCCTATGTGCACAAAACCGGCAATGCGCTCATTGGCGGCAAGACCGAGAACGTCCAGCACGCGCCGGTCATAGGCGTACCATTCGGTGATCCAGCTCGCGGCATAGCCCATCGCATGTGCGGCGAATACCAGGCTCATGGCCGAGGCGCCAGCCGAGAGTAGCTGCTCCCATTCCGGAATCTTCAGATGCGGGCCGGCGCAGCTGACCACCGCGATCACCAGTGGCGCGCGCGAGAGCCGCCTGCGCTCGAAGTCTATTTGATCAGGAGTAGCGTCCGGACGATCGGCGCGAAATGCGGAGGCAATAGCTTCGCCGGCGGTGGAACGGGAATTGCCCTCGAATATGATGAATCGCCAAGGCGCAAGCTTTCCATGATCCGGTACCCGCGAAGCGATCCGTAGTAGCGTTTCGATTTCTGATGCGGTCGGGCCGGGGCCGTTTAATTCAATTGGTTTGACTGAACGGCGGGTCTTCAATAGCTCTAAAGCGTCAGGCATTGGCGGCCTCGTGAAAAACGCGCGGTTGCGCCTAGCACAGCGTTAACGCGGTAACAAACAACGGGGGCGGTTGGCTTGAAATCGCCTCGATTTCAGCCGAAAACAACCACCCTATGCATTGGACACCTGCAACCGCCGTTCTGTGCGGCCGGCTATGGCCGGCAGTTGCGCTTGTCTTTGCTACAATCCATTCACCAATGGCCATGGCGCAGAACTCATTATTTTCGGCTACGCCATCCACCGGTCTGATCTCGCCGCTGCCGGCAACACGCGGAGATATCTTCGGACCAAGCAGCCTGCCGGTCCCGTCGACTCCTCCAGTGCAATCGCCAGCGCCGAATTTGGGCAACACGAACACGACTGCGTCGATTCCAATGGTGCCAGCCGGGCAGGTGGCGCTTGCGCTCAGCGCGCGCTTTGGCAAAGACGCACTGCCAATTGGCGGTGGCCTGACGTGGCGGGTCTACGGCGCCAAGGCCGACGCGAACGGAAATTTCAAACTGGTAAAGGAAGACAAGTCTCCTACCCCGACGCTTGTGCTTCCCGCTGGTGCCTACATCGTGCATGTGGGGTTCGGGCTCGCCACCGCTGTCAAACCGGTCGACTTGCGCGGGACGAGCGTACACGAAGAATTTGATCTGCCGGCCGGCGGACTGCGCATAGAAGGCAAGGTCGGCGATGTGCGCATTCCAGTCGGGCAAATTTCATTCGACGTCTATAAGGGCAGCCAGTTTGAGGCGGGCGACCGTCGTCCCATCGCCGAACATGTTATTACAAATGATGTAGTCGTAGTACCGGATGGCACCTATTACATCGTGTCGAACTACGGTGACGCCAATTCGGTCGTGCGCTCTGACATTCGTGTGCAGGCCGGCAAGCTGACCGATATTACTGTTACGCACCGAGCTGCCGCCATCACGCTCAAGCTGGTGAGCGATCGTGGCGGCGAGGCGCTCGCCAACACTGCGTGGTCGGTGCTCACGCCGGGCGGCGACGTCATCAAAGAATCGATCGGTGCTTTTCCGCGCGTGATCCTCGCCGAGGGCGAATACCGCGCCATCGCCCGTAATGAAGGAAAAGTCTATGAGCGTGATTTCAAGGTCGTGACTGGCGTTGACGGTGATGTCGAGGTGCTGGCGCGTTGAAAAGCGGGCGATTTGCCGAATTTTCTTGTACCAGACGGAATTATAGTAGTGCAGACGATTGCCAACGACCCGGTCATGGACGATTTTGCCAAGCTTGATTTGAAGACGATTGCTCTTTTGCTCGACGTGGATGGCACAATTGTTGATATCGGCCCGTCGCCGACCGAGGTGCAGGTTGCCGATGCATTGATTGAGTCGCTCAGGCGACTGTTCGATCTGACTGGCGGCGCCGTTGCATTGGTAAGCGGTCGGCCAATCAGGGACCTTGATCGGTTGTTCGCACCACTACGGTTGCCGGCGATTGGCGGGCACGGAGCCGAAATGCGGTTGAGCGACAGCCAGGTATTCTATTGGGCAAAACCGTTACCACAGGATTTGCGCCAGCGTCTCGCCGATGCGGCAAGCATCGGACCGGGCATTGTTGTTGAGGACAAGAGCTATTCACTCGCGCTGCACTACAGAAAGGCGCCGCGGCAAGCAGAGCGTCTGCGCCGTCACGTAGCTGCCAGTCGTACGGCGTTTTCCAGCGAGCCAACCGAATTGTTGTTGGGCAAGGCAATGTTCGAAGTCAAACGTCCCGGCATCAACAAAGGCGACAGCATTCGCAAGCTGATGGCTCTCCCGCCATTCAGCGGCCGCGTGCCTGTCTTCATCGGTGACGATATCACCGATGAATCAGTCTTCGAGGTATTGCCGGAAATTGGCGGCAAGGGCTTCAGCGTCAGCCGCTACTTCCCCGGCCTCACCGGGGTTTTCAAGAATCCAGCTCAGGTGCGGAGCGCCCTGCAATCGCTTGTAGCCAACGGGCAGGTTCGCCCATGACTGATTACGGACTCGATCTTGCGGTCATCGGCAATGGCCGCACGGCGGCGCTTCTTGATCCGTCCTCGCGCATCGTGTGGTGGTGCATGCCGCGCTATGACGGCGATCCTGTGTTCTGCCGTCTGCTTTCTGGCAACGAAGACAAGGGATTCACCGACGTGCTGCTCGACGGCCAAGTCGAGACCCGCTCTGACTACGTGCGCAATACTGCATTAGTGGTGACCGAGCTGATCGACGACAAAGGCGGCGCCGTGCGTATTACCGACTTCGCGCCGCGTTTCGAGATCTTCGGCCGCACCTTTCGCCCGCCCCAACTCATGCGGATCGTTGAGCCGATTGGCGGCATGCCGCGCATCACCATTCGTTTCCGTACGACCCATCGGTACGGTGAGCCGGTGACCTCGCGCTCTTCCGGCAGTAACCACATTCGTTATTGGCGTGACGAGGTGCCGATTAGGCTAACGACCGACGCGCCACTCTCTTACATCGAGAACGAGGCTTCGTTCGTGCTGACGCGGCCTGTGCATTTGGTTTTCGGCACCGATGAGCCATTTGAGGGCTCGCTCGAAACGACGTGCCGCAATTTCTGCGAACGCACCCGCGACTATTGGCTCGAGTGGGTGAGGCGCCTTGCCTTCTCCATCGACTGGCAGGACGAGATTATCCGCGCGGGCATCACGCTCAAACTGTGCAATTACGAGGAAACCGGCGCGATCGTAGCGGCGCTGACCACCTCGATTCCCGAAGTGCCAGGATCGGGACGCAATTGGGACTATCGTTTTTGCTGGATGCGGGACGCCTTCTTTGTCGTGAGCGCATTGAACCGCATCGGCGCGACGCGCACCATGGAAGGCTTCATATCTTATATCCTCAGCGTCGCCGCGGGCCGCGCCGAACAGGTGCGGCCGCTCTACGGGGTTGTGCATACCGATGTACTCGAGGAGCGAACGGCTCCGGCGCTTACCGGATATGGCGGCGATGGACCAGTGCGCATTGGAAACGCGGCGGTCAATCAAAACCAGCACGACGTCTACGGCAGCATCATCATGGCGGCGACGCCGATGTTCTTCGATCGCAGGCTGCCTCGCCCCGGCGATGCCGCGCTGTTTCACGCGATCGAGCCGCTCGGCGAACAGGCAGCCAAGCTCGCGCTCGAGCCGGATTCTGGCATATGGGAATATCGGGGCCGTATGCGCGTGCACACGCATTCGGCGGCGATGTGTTGGGCTGGTTGCCAGCGGCTTGAGGCGATTGCGAACAATCTTAACCTATCGGAACGTGCGACCTATTGGGGCGGGATCGCCAATCGGATTGGTGAAGAAGTGCTCAAGCGCGCGTGGAATCCCAAGCGCAAGGCGTTTTCGGCGGCTTTCGAGAGCGACGACCTCGATGCCAGCGCGCTGCTGCTGGCCGAGCTCGGACTGGTAGCGCCCGACGATCCGCGGTTCGTGGCGACCGTCGAAGCAATCGGCAATGAACTTCGGCGTGGCAACCATGTTATGAGATATGTCGCTGCCGACGATTTTGGCCTTCCGGAGTCGGCTTTTTTGATTTGCCGGTTTTGGCTGATCGATGCATTGTGGGAAATAGGCCGGCGTGACGATGCCCGTGATATGTTTGTGGACGCGCTTCGAGTGAGAAACCGCTACGGGCTTTTGTCGGAGGACGTACACCCGGTAACCGGAAAATTGTGGGGGAATTTTCCGCAGACCTACTCAATGTCAGGGCTGACCTTGACGGCGATCAAGCTGTCGCGGAGATGGGGAGACCGGTATTGGCGCGGCTCGTCGTAGTGTCGAACAGGGTTGCCGTTCCTGATCGCGGCACGCGGGCCGGCGGGCTCGAAGTGGCGATCCGGCCGTCGCTTAAGCGGCATGGTGGCCTGTGGTTCGGCTGGAGCGGGCGCGTTGCCGAAGATGTGCCGCGGACGGTGAAGTCCGTCACTCACGACAACATTACCTATGCCACCGTCGATCTCGGCAAGGATGACTATCAGGAGTTCTACAACGGTTTCGCCAATCGTGTGCTTTGGCCGATCCTGCATTATCGGCTCGATCTCGCCGAATTCACCCGCCGCGACCTCGGCGGCTATTTCCGCGTCAACCAGTATTTCGCAGGTCACCTCGAAACATTGCTAAAGCCCGACGACGTGGTGTGGGTGCATGACTACCATTTAATTCCGTTGGCCAAGGCGATGCGCGATCGCGGCCACAACAACAAAATCGGTTTCTTCATTCACATCCCGTTTCCGCCGCCGGAAATCATCACCGCCTTGCCCAATCACGATCAACTGATCCCGGCGCTCTGTCATTACGACCTGGTCGGATTTCAGACTGAAGTCGACACCGCCAATTTTGCTCGCTACATCGCGAACGAATGCGGGCTGCCCTGGGCGAGCGGCAACAGCTTCCAGTTCGCCAATCGCGTCGTGAACATCGGCACGTTCCCGGTCGGAGTGGAGACGGAGGCCTTCGCGCGCTTGGCGCGCCGCGCCATCGAAACCGATTTTGTACGCGGCGTGCTGGAGAGTCTCTCCGGCCGCGCAATGATCATCGGCGTCGACCGGCTCGACTACAGCAAAGGCATCCCGGAGCGCATGAACGCGTTCGAGCGATTCCTCGCCAATTTCCCCGACTGGCGCGGCAAGGTTACGTATCTTCAGATCACGCCACGCAGCCGCACCGGCATTCCCGAATATGCAGATATGGGCCGTGCTGTGGGCGAGGCGGTCGGGCGTATCAACGGCGCATACGGCGAAGCCTCGTGGACGCCGGTGCGCTATATCAACAAGGCGCACAGCCGCACAGCCCTTGCTGGCCTCTATCGTGCCGCGCGCGCCGGACTGGT
>DASSLE010000548.1:0-3077 GCA_035689725.1 Pseudolabrys sp. | reverse complement strand
TTGGGCGCGCGGTTAAGCCTCTCGTCGAGCGCATGCGAAACATGCGCAAGTTTCTTGAGTGCCGCATCGCTGACACCGATCTCAAATTGCCTGGCGAATTCCTGCTTGAGCTTGAGCGTCGGGATGATGGAGACGAGATTGGCGTTGCCGCAGCGCTCGCCCAGCCCGTTGAGCGTGCCCTGAATTTGCCGCGCACCGGCACGCACCGCCGCAAGCGAATTGGCGACCGCCTGTTCGGTGTCATTGTGCGCGTGGATGCCGATATGATCGCCAGGGATTGTCTTTACGACCTCGCCGACGATCGTTTCGACTTCGTCGGGCAGCGTGCCGCCATTGGTGTCACAAAGAACTACCCAGCGCGCACCTTCCTTGTAGGCAGTCTTGGCGCACGCCAGTGCATATTTCGGGTTAGCTTTGTAGCCGTCGAAAAAATGTTCGCAATCGAGCAGCACTTCCCTGCCCTTGGCCTTAGCCGCGCGCACGCTATCGCGGATCGAAGCAAGGTTTTCCTCGTCCGTCGTCTCCAGAGCAACCTTGACGTGGTAATCCCATGACTTGGCGACGAAACAAATAGCGTCGGCCTTCGCATCGAGCAGAGCGGCTAGACCGGGATCATTGGAGGTCGAGCGGCCCGGCCGCCGCGTCATGCCGAAAGCTGTAAAAGTCGTATCGAGCTTGCGGTCCTTGGCGAACAGCTCGGTGTCGGTCGGATTTGCACCCGGATAACCGCCCTCAACATAATCGATGCCCAACTCGTCCAACATGCCGGCAATCGCCAGCTTGTCGGCGAGCGTAAAATCGACGCCATTCGTCTGCGCGCCATCGCGCAGCGTGGTGTCAAAAAGATAGAGACGTTCGCGGGCCATGGCTTCACTCAGGTCAGCCGGTAGACGACGTAGAGCGCAATCAGCACGGCCGCGGTAAGAACACCGTATTTAAGGACGATGTAGTAGAGCCAGTGGCGCGGGAACGGGGTGTCGGGTTTGGTCATGAAGCCTCCCGTTTAGCAGCAAGCTGCTTGTGCAAAGTGGTGTTGGCGAGCCATTCGTCGCCGACTGAAACCGTATTGCGCTGCTGAGCGATATAACCGCGCTTCTCGAAGAAGCCGCGCGCGCTGTCGCTGGCATCCACGGTGAGCTTCGGCGCGCCACGCGAGCCGGCAAGCTTCTCCAGTGCATCGATCAGCATGGCGCCAACGCCCTGCCCGGCCGCCGCCGGGTGCACGTAGAGCATGCCGATCTTGTCTTTGCCTTCGAGCGCGGCGAAACCGACCGGAGAGCCCTCCAGGGTCGCCACCAGCGTCAGTTGCCCCGAAAGCTTCTTGCCGAAGTCAGCAACGTCATCGGCGACGGACGCCCAGGCTTCCTGCTGCGCAACGGTATAGTCGTCCGCGGTCAGTTCCTCGATGCTGTCGCGGAAGATTTCACGCAGCAGAGGCGCATCGGCCGGCAGATATGGCCGCAATCCAAGCTTGGGGTGCGCCATGGCCATCATCGCGCGATCTCCCAGGTAGTGCCGTCTTTCGAGTCTTTCAAAACAACACCCATGGCAGCGAGTTCGTCGCGAATGCGGTCAGATTCTTTAAAGTTTTTCGCTTGCCGTGCCGCATTTCTTTCGGCGACAAGCGCATCAATTCGCTTTATTTGATTTTGCACATCGCTATTCGAAACGACCTTTGCGTCGACCTCCATACGAAATCGCACTTTCATTTCGACAGACACATTGAAAATAAGTCCGATGCCGAGGAATGAGAGCGAACTGCTCAGCGCGGACGCATCCCCTGACCTTCTAATCACATGAAGCTCTGCAATCGCACGAGGAGTATTGATGTCATCTAACAATGCATCAATTACAGGCTGGCTTGGAGGCCCCCCAATTGGCGCATTCGTACAGAAATCCGACCAGTCCGCGTGCACTTTTTCGGCCTCTTCTAGTGCCGATAGCGTCCAATCAATTGGCTGCCGATAGTGTGTGCCAAGCATTGCTAAACGCATGATCTGACCGGGCCACTTTTTTCCTTTCCATCCACTAAGCAATTCTCTAATCGTCACGAAATTGCCGAGGCTCTTCGACATCTTCTCGCCTTCGACCTGCAGGAAGCCATTATGCATCCAGTAATTCGCCATCACCGGCCTATGGAATGCGCAACGTGATTGCGCAATCTCGTTCTCGTGGTGGGGAAATACCAGATCGATACCACCGCCATGGATGTCGAAGCTCTCGCCCAGATGCTTCCAGGCCATGGCCGAGCACTCGATGTGCCAGCCCGGCCGGCCGGGCGTCTTGATGCCGGCAGGCGATGGCCATGCCGGTTCGCCCGGCTTCGACGGCTTCCACAGCACGAAGTCGGTCGGGTCTTTCTTGAACGGCGCGACCTCGACACGCGCACCTGCGATCGTCTCTTCGAGCGAGCGGTTCGACAGTTTGCCGTAGTCTTTCATCGACGCGACATGGAACAGCACGTTGTCTTCCGCCACATAGGCGTGACCGGATTTGACCAACCGCTCGATCAGCGCCTTCATCTCGTCGATGTGTTCAGTCGCGCGTGGCTCGATGGTCGGCGGCAGGCAACCAAGTGCCGCCACGTCTTCCTTGAAATCCTTGTAGGTCTCTTCGGTCAGGTCTCGGATCGAAATGCCGCGTTCGTTTGCGCGTGCGTTGATCTTGTCATCGACGTCGGTGACGTTCCGCACATATGTGACGTGGTTTTCACCATAGATGTGCCGCAGAAGTCGGAACAACACGTCGAACACGATGACCGGGCGCGCATTACCGATATGGGCGAAGTCATAGACCGTCGGCCCGCATACATACATGCGCACGCCTGACGGATCGAGCGGGGTGAATACCCGCTTCTCGCGCGTCAGCGTATCGTAGAGCTTAAGTTCCATAGCAAAGGACATCCGTCGGCCCCGCTGGCCGGGCGTCCTGCTATCTCAACGTTGAGAAAAGACGGCCGCAGCCAGCGTGATGCGCTAGCGAATAATCTCCGGGCAAATGCCGCAGATATGGTTAAGGCCGTTCATGGCGGCACAATGATTTGTCGCGTCCATGCCGTCAAGGTCTGGCCGCAACCC
>DASSLE010000547.1:0-2863 GCA_035689725.1 Pseudolabrys sp. | reverse complement strand
CCGTCAAATCGCGCAGATAAAATCCACGGTGCGGTTGCGGTAAAACAGCGGTGCACCGTTTTATTATCAGCGATGAGGCAAACTGATAATTATTCTTTGGGGCCGCGCAAGCTGCGTGCGCCTAGCACCGCCATCACGATCCAGAAAATCCATATGAGGATAGCGCCGGTCCCAAAAACGGTACGGCCGATCGGTTCGTTGAGCCAAGCCGGCAGGAACGGAATCGAGCTGCTGAATTCGCGCTTGCCCGGACCGAAGGCGACCCAAGTTCCGATTGCCCCGCTGACGGCTTTTTCCAGATGCTCGTGCACATGACCACTAGCTTCGGGTACGGATAAAGTTCCCTGACCCTGAGTTCAGATTGGTGATGGGCATAGCTTTGCCATTACGGTGAAAGCAGATGGCTGATGCCCAGCAAGTTTGGTGGCGTCCGGAAGGACGTAGCCCTTTCGCGCTCGACGCGACGAAGCCATTTTGGCCGAAAATTGCTTCCGCTGTTGGCCAGTCCTTCATTATTTTTGGCGGCCCAGCTCTCGGCCTCGTTACGATCAAGTACTTTCCGTTCCTCATCCAAGACCGCACCCTCTACATTGGTGGCCTCGTCAGCATCATCTTCTGGTTTCTCGCCAGCTTTGCCATTTCTGGTAATAAGGATTTTCCTCGCGGCATGCCCGGGTGCTCAAGCTCCAATTCCGCGCTGGCTATGGCCTCTGCATGACGGGCCTGCTGCTCGGGTTCGGCGGCATCGCGAACGGCTACAACACGCCGTTGGTGACCAGAGATGTGGCAGTGGTCGCTCGGCGAATAGAAATGGCACGCACCCGGCCGCACTGATCAGACCCAATGTCCGCATTGGGTCATTTAGCGGACATGCGGACAATTCAGCGCAATGTCTGCTTTGCGCCCAATAGCGGACATTCACCCAACGGCCTGGCATGTCCGCTAAGTGCCAAAAGCAGACATCGCAACAAATCCACACGATTTCTGCTTTAATTCCAATAGCGACAACGGCCGCTGCCCTTTTCTACTTTACGATTTTGCCGGTCAATGCCGGCCATATGTCTACTTGATGGGGAACAAGTTTAATGTACGCTGAGCGGAAAAATGGAAAAATGGGGCGCGACAAACCTGGAGAGGACGTTCATGCGCAAGTTGATTATTGCGGCGGCTGCAGCCGCCGTTCTTATGGCTCCGGCTGCCGCCTCGGCCCAAAGCCCGATCATCATCAAATTCAGCCACGTCGTGGCGAACGACACGCCGAAAGGCAAAGGCGCGCTCAAGTTCAAGGAGCTCGCCGAGAAATACACCAACGGCAAGGTGAAGGTTGAGGTCTATCCCAACTCTTCGCTCTACAAGGACAAGGAAGAGATTGAGGCGTTGCAGCTCGGCTCTGTGCAGATGCTGGCGCCCTCGACCGCCAAATTCGCGCCGCTCGGCGCCAAGGAATTCGAGGCGCTCGATCTGCCGTGGCTGTTCAAGGATGAGGCGGCCTACGCCAAAGCTATGAAGGGCCCGGTCGGCAAGTGGCTGTTTAAGAAGCTCGAGTCGAAAGGCATTAGCGGCTTGGCCTATTGGGACAACGGCTTCCACATGGTGTCGTCGAACCGGCCTCTGCTGATGCCCGATGACTTCCAGGGCCTTAAGATTCGTATCTCCGGCTCCAAGATCGCCGACCAATATTTCCGCGATGTCGGTTCGATTCCGCAGATCATGGCGTTCTCGGAAGTTTACCAGGCCCTGCAGACCGGCGTGGTTGACGGCTGCGAGAACACGGCGTCGAATTATCTGACGCAGAAATTCCATGAGGTGCAGAAGCACATCACCATCTCTTACCATGCACATCTGCAATATGCGGTGATTGTGAACTCCAAGTTCTGGAACGGGTTGCCGGCCGATATTCGGAAGCAACTTGACAAGGCGATGGATGAAGCCACCGATTACACAAACTCCATCGCGGTCAAGGAAAACGAGGATGCGCTGGCCGAGATCAAAAAGTCCGGCAAAACTACGCTGCACACTCTGACCGACGATCAGCGCAAAGCCTGGCAGACGGCGATGGCGCCGACCTACAAGTGGGCAAAAGGTCGCGTCGGGCAAGAGGTGCTCGATCTGATCGCCAAGGAACTCGACATCAAAATGAACTGACGAACCGGCTTACCGCGCCAACAATAAGAAGAGAACGGCTGGGAGTGATCGCGCTCCTGGCCGTTTCGGGCTGAGACTGGGGGGATTCTCGTGCTCAAAGGCCTCAATCGGGCGCTCGACCATTTGGAAGAGTGGCTTATCGCCACCCTGATTGCGGCCGCGACCACGCTAATCTTCGTCGCGGTGCTGCACCGGTACGGGACAGGCGTCTCAATCAACCTGTCGAAATGGGCGGCCGCGCGCGGCGTGCCCTTCGTGCCTGAGATTCTCAAAGATATTTATTTGTGGCTTGCCGCCCTCGACCTCTCCTGGGCGCAAGAACTTTGCATTTACATGTTCATCTGGATGGCCAAATTCGGCGCCGCCTATGGCGTGCGCACCGGCATCCATGTCGGCGTGGACCTTCTCGTTAACATGGTGCCGGCGCGCTCGCGCAAGCAAGTGATCCTGTTCAGCCTACTCTGCGGCGCGTTTTTCACCGGCATGATCGCGATGTTCGGTGGCTCGTTCGTCAACGAGATGTTCAAGACCGGCCAGCAATCGAACGATCTCGAAGCGCCGATGTGGTTCATCTACCTCGCGATCCCGCTCGGCTCAGGCCTGATGTGCTTCCGCTTCCTGCAGGTTGCGTGGTTCTATTATTGGACCGACAAGATTCCGCATCATGATGAGACACATGTCGAGGGCATCGAGACGAATGTCCCGGCGCTGCACCCGG
>DASSLE010000546.1:0-4536 GCA_035689725.1 Pseudolabrys sp. | reverse complement strand
GGCGATCTGTGGCGGCGTCTGGCCTTTGACCACCGGCAGGGTGTCGATCTGCGTCTCGCGGCCGAGCACGGCGAGCTGTTCCATCGCCGCCGGACGGCGGACGTCGAGCGAGGCCATCAGCACTTTCCGGCGTTGCCGATCAGTGAGGCGCTTCGCGAGCTTGGCGGTGGTGGTGGTTTTGCCGGAGCCTTGCAGGCCGACCATCATGATGGCAACCGGCGGCACGGCATTGAGGTCGATGCCCTGACTGTGGGTGCCGAGTGTCGCGATCAACTGGTCGTGCACGATCTTCACGACCATCTGGCCGGGACTGACCGACTTCATCACCTCGACGCCAACCGTCTGTCTCTTCACGCCATCGGCAAAGGCGCGCACCACGTCGAGCGCCACGTCTGCTTCGAGCATTGTGCGGCGGACTTCGCGTAATGCGCCGTCGACCTCGGCTTCGGTGAGCGCGCCGCGGCGGGTAAGGCGGTCGAGAACGCCGCCAAGTTTCTCCGACAGGTTGTCGAACATCACTCTGCAAAACACCTTTGCGCCCGAGGGCGCATCGCGCTGTCGGACGGTAGCCTCCGGCCTTAATGGACCGGGCGGCGGAGCTGAATTTCCACGTCTCTATCGAGAACGGGCGGAACCTAGGGTTGGGGTGTGGCCAAGTCAAGACGGGCCCGCCCCTCACTGGATGACCAGATACGTTACGAGGTTAGCTCATAGCTAACGGTGACAATCGCCCTCAGGGTCTGTTCGCCGGGGGCGATCGGAACCGCGCCGGCGCGCAGGGCCTGTATCGGCCGCGGGGGCGGCGCCGAGCCTTCTTCGGTGATCGAAACCACGCGGCCGAGCTTTGCGCCGGCCGCCTTTGCATAAAGCTCGGCCTTGCGGCGAGCGTCCGCGATGGCGTCATCGCGCGCCTGGTCGAGCAGATTGGATTGCTCCGAGACCACGAATTCGATGCCCGACATTTCGTTGGCGCCGGCAGTAATGGCGCGATCGAGGACTGTTGGCAGCTTGTCGATGTCGCGGATTCGGACTGTGACCTGATTGCTGGCCTGGAAGCCAGTGAGGCGCGCAGTACCGCTCTTGTTCGGATCGTATTGGGGCTGCAGCGACAGCCGCGACGTCTGGATGTCGCGATCGGCGACACCGGTATCTTTGATGGCGGCGAGCACGGCGGTCATCTGTTTTGCGTTTGCCTCGCTCGCCTCGCGGGCCGTCTTTTCTTGGGTGCTCACGCCAAGGCGGATCATCGCGGTCTCGGGCGCGACCGCAACAGTCGCCTCGCCGGTCACCGTCACAAGTTTATCTGCCGCCTGCGCCGGTGCGAGCGCGAGGGCGGCTACGAACAGAACGAACAGAACGCGTGATACGATCATCACTTCACCGGTACGAAGACATTCACCACCAGTTTGTTAGGATCGCTGTTCACGGGGTCGGTGGCGTATTCCTCGACGAACAGGTCTTTGGCTTCGAGTTGCTTGTCGTCGAGATAATTTGTGATCGCTTCGTAGGTCGAATCCATGGCGTCGTAGGAGCCGCGATGGACAAATTTGAGGGCTTTGCCTGACGGTCCTGGGCCGACCGAGATATCCCCCTTCGGCGGATCTTTCGGCGCCTGTGCGACCGGCAGCGCGGCCTGGAATGAAAAGCCTGCGTCGTCCGTCTGGGTGTAGATGGTTATGGCCGGACCTGCCGGTTTGACGTCCTGCTTGTCGAGATATTCGTGCAGTGATTTAAATGCGTCGACCAGAGTGTCGAAGGCACTATCCCATTTGCTGTAGCCCTTTATGTAGACAATCGTACGCTCCGGCAGTGTCACCTGTTCGCCGAAGGCATCGCCTGGCTGCAGTGGCGATGGCGAGGCCGGGCCTGCCATCGGCGGGACGGGCGGCATCGGCTCGCTTGGTTTGGGCGCCGGGCTTTGCGCGTAAGCCATGTTGGCGGCCAGCGCAAAAGCCAAAGCAGCAACGGTCGAAGCGAGCGGTAAGGGCGACATCACGGTACTCCGTCGAGTGCGGCGGTCCGGCATTTCGCTAGCATTGGTGTGCATTCTAGCATGGCCTCTGGCCAATCCGCTTTTATTCGCCATATAAACCGGGCGAAACCCGGGCAAAGCACGATATGGGCGCGCTCGCCAATCAGTCCTTTGTGAAGATGAACGGAATCGGCAATGAAATCGTCATTGTCGATATGCGTGCGCGTGGCGGCCAAATTGAAGCCGAAGAAGCGCGCGCGGCCGGGTGCCCGGACGGAGTGCCCTACGATCAGCTGATGGCGCTCTACCCACCACGCACGCCCGGCACCGACGCATTTATCCGCATCTACAATAATGACGGTTCGGAAGCCGGCGCCTGTGGCAACGGTATGCGCTGTGTCGCTGATCTGGTGGCGAAAGAGAGCGGCAAGGATGCGCTCACTTTTGAAACCACCGCCGGCATTCTCAACTGCTGGCAAGGTGCTGATGGTCTGTTCACCGTGGACATGGGGCCGCCACGCTTTAAGTGGAATGAGATTCCGTTGGTAGAGGAATTCCGCGATACACGCGCCATCGAATTGCAGATCGGGCCGATCGACAAGCCGGTGCTGCATTCGCCTTCAGTCGTGAGCATGGGCAATCCGCACGCGATCTTCTGGGTCGATGACGTGAATGCGCACGACCTCGCACGGCTTGGACCGTTGCTTGAGAATCATCCGATCTTTCCTGAGCGCGCCAACATCACGCTTGCGCAGATCGTTGCACGCGATCACATTATCATCCGCACTTGGGAGCGAGGGGCCGGTCTCACCAAGGCCTGCGGTTCAGCCGCCTGTGCGGCTGCGGTCGCAGCCGCACGGCTCAGGCGAACTGATCGCAAGGTGAGGGTCACGTTGCCAGGTGGCGAACTGACGATCGACTGGCGCGAAAAGGACGATCACGTTCTGATGACCGGCCCGGTCGAATTCGAGTTCAAGAGCCGCTTTGATCCGGCGCTGTTCGCCAAGGCGGGCGTGCCGTGAGTGTCGATGTCGTCACATTCGGCTGCCGCCTGAACGCTTACGAGTCGGAAATGATTCGACGCGAGGCTGCCACTGCGGGCGTCGTTGATGCGGTCGTCGTGAACACCTGCGCAGTAACGGCTGAGGCCGTGCGTCAGGCAAGGCAGACCATCCGCCGCCTCAAGCGCCAGCAACCGGATGCACGCATCGTGGTCACGGGCTGCGCGGCGCAGACCGAAGCAAATACTTTTGCGGCAATGCCCGAAGTCGACCGCGTCATCGGCAACGAGGAAAAATTTGATGCCCAAGCCTGGGCGGCGGGCGAGAAAATCGCAGTGTCCGACATCATGGCGGTGAAGGCCATGCGGTCGCACACTATCGACAGCATCGATGGCCGCACCCGCGCATTCGTTCAGGTGCAGAACGGGTGCGATCACCGCTGCACCTTCTGCATAATTCCTTACGGTCGCGGAAATTCGCGCTCACTGCCGATGAACGAAGTGGTGGCGCAAGCGCGGCGCCTGATTGAGAACGGCTACCGCGAGGTCGTGCTGACCGGCGTCGACATCACCGGCTACGGAACGAATTTGCCTGGTAAGCCGCGCCTTGGCGCGCTGATCAAACATATCCTCAAGGAAGTGCCCGAGTTGGCGCGTTTAAGGCTGTCCTCGATCGACTCGGTTGAAGCCGATGGCGATCTTCTCGACGCACTTGCCAATGAGCCACGGCTGATGCCGCATCTGCACTTGTCGTTGCAGGCCGGCGACGATCTCATTCTCAGGCGCATGAAACGGCGACATTCGCGTCGCGACGCGATTGCCTTCTGCGAACAGGTCCGGCAGCTGCGGCCCGACGTTGCCTTCGGCGCTGACATCATCGCCGGCTTCCCGACCGAGAACGAAGACATGTTCTCCCGCTCGCTCGAGCTGATCGACGAGTGCGGGCTGACGCAGCTGCATGTCTTTCCTTTTTCGGCACGGCCTGGCACACCCGCCGCGCGTATGCCGCAAATCGACCGCGCCATCATCAAAGAGCGGGCACGCCGCCTTCGCGAAAAAGGTGAGACGGTTCTCCGGGGCCATCTCGACCGGGAGGTTGGCGGCCGCCGGCGTGTGCTCGCCGAGGCCGGCGCGCTTGGACGCACGGAGCAATTCACGCCGGTGCGGCTTGCCGAGCCAACACCGCCCGGTGTTATTCTCGATCTCACGATAACAGGACATGACGGCCGGCGATTGTTGGCGCTTAGGGGGAATGACGATGGCCTATCGCGATCATCTGATCACGACCATGGAGCAGCTCCAGTCACTCTACGGCGAAAAGATGGGGGCCTCGGTCATCAAGGAGATCGACCACATCAATGACGGCTATCGGAAACTGATCGAAACCGCGCCATTCGTGGCGGTGGCCACCTCAGGGCCGGAAGGCTTGGATTGCTCGCCCAAAGGGGACGCGCCCGGTTTCGTGCGCATTCTCGACGACAAGACTCTGGCCATACCCGACCGACCGGGTAACAACCGCATCGATGGCTTTCGCAACATTGTGCGCGATCCGCGCATCGCGTTG